>JBPCSW010000115.1:0-2583 GCA_051006675.1 Fluviibacter sp. | reverse complement strand
GCGTGTGGTTTGGCGGGTGGGGCGGACTTCCCATCCACGGTGATGCCGTTCATTTTGCGCGGTATCACGCTGTATGGCATTGATAGTGTTATGGCGCCGATTGAACGCCGTGTCGAGGCATGGCAGCGTCTGGCGCGTGATCTGGATGTCGCTAAGCTGGAAGCCAACACCACGGAAATCAGTCTGCAAGAAGCGCTGGACGTGGGTGGCCAATTGCTTGATGGCAAAGTGCGTGGCCGCGTAGTGGTTGATGTTAATCGCTGATTCGTATGGTTTTCCCCCGTAAAAATCATAAAATCCTTTTTGCGGACAAACTGCCCTTGACGTGTCGGTTGTTTTCATTCAAATTTGCGAAACACAACCTTTGAATGAAAACAAATGGCTGCTGAACTTAGCAATGATCAGCGCAAATATCTGATCGATTCTGCGCAGATGTATGAGTCTTACATCGAAGCGAAACGGCATGCAGAAGGCTATCGTCATGGCATGACGTGGAAGAGCTCGCGTGGAAAGGAATATCTCTTCCGTTTATCAGGGCGCACAGGTTATGGTCGCTCGCTTGGTGTGCGCAGCCCTGAAACCGAGAAAATAGAGGCTAAGTTTCGCGAGGGTAAAGCGCGTGCACTAGCAAGGCTTGATGCCATCAAAAGTCGGCTTGATGAATTTGCCGTCATTAATAAAGCCCTAAAACTAGGGCGTGTGCCTAATGTTGTAGCGCGCATTCTCAGATTGCTCGATGAGAAAAATCTTCTAGGGCAAGAGTTTATCGTGCTCGGGACACAATGCCTCTATGCCTATGAAGCAGCTGCAGGTGTTCGAGTTGATCCAGCGCTCACAGCATCGGGTGATGTCGAGTTGATGTTTGACACACGCCGTAAGATTGAATTGGTTTCACAGAAGCTCGATGGGCACGGACTAATCGGTTTGATCAGAAAAGTAGACAAAAGCTTTGAACCAATGAAGCGAAGTAAGTTCAGAGCTGCTAATGATCAGGAGTTCATGGTTGATTTAATTACGCCACCTTTGGATATGCGAGATAGTCGAAAAATCCAGTTTTCAGAAGGTGACCTGATCGCTTCGGAAATTCCAGGGCTCGAATGGTTAATGAACGCGCCTCGATTCGAGGCAATATGTATTGGCGAGGATGGATGGCCTACACGTTTTGTTGTGCCAGACCCCCGTGCCTTTGCAATTCACAAGGCCTGGTTGTCTACCAGACCTATGAGAGACCCGCTTAAAAGGAGCCGCGATGCGGCACAAGGTTTATTGGTTCGAATGATTGTCGAGAAATACTTCCCGCACCTTTCATTTGAACCCAGCGCTATGAAATCGTTTCCTAAAGAGATGCCTGAATGAGTACGCTACATCTAACTGATATTGATTTGGCTCAAGACCCCGCTGCCGCCCACTACCTTAAAACCGAAGTGGTGCAGGTGGTATTTGCCCCTGAGCCTGGTGAGTTGATCAGCCTAGAAGGGCCGAACAAATACCAGGTGGGTGATGCCATCATCACAGGCTGCACGGGAGACCGCTGGAGTGTGGATCGCCATCGCTTTGACGCAAAGTATCAGGCCGTAGCACCCACGCAAGATGGCCACGACGGCGCTTATACCGCCAAGCCAGTTCCAGTGTTGGCGAAGCAGATCAATGAGCCATTCACCGCTGCACGTTCTGCCGGTCGTGATGTGTTACGAGGGGAAGCAGGGGATTGGCTCATGCAGTATGGCCCCGGCGATTTCGGGGTGTGCGGTCAGAGCCGTTTTGCCAAGGTGTATCAGCGCGTCTGCTGACAAGGGCGCTCAAAACTTAGGGTTTGGGTTCGACAAAGTCGATGGGTGCAATCGCGTCTGCCCAGCAGTTGGGTGTTTCATACAAACGCACTTGAACCAGCTTCAGATTGTTACCGTAGGCATGGGTGTAATGCGGTTCTAAAAGGCGAAAGGCTAGCGTTGCCAGGTTTTCGGCCGTCGGCACCACATCCAGCACAACTGTTTTGTGGCCGGGAATCTTGTCCAGAAGTGAACGGACTTCAGTATCGCCGGTGTACACCAGAAATGCATGATCCCACTGCTCGACCACTTCGCGCAGGGCAATGGTTTTGATATCGCCGAAATCCATGACCATGCCATTGGCCGGATCACCATTCTGTTCAATCACATCACCCGATAAGCTAATCTCCAGGGCATAGCGATGCCCGTGCAGATGACGGCACTGACTGCGATGATCAGGAATGCGGTGGCCGGCGTCAAACTCCAGCCGACGGGTGATACGCATGATAGGGCGATTTCCGGGCTAAAACAGGTGGCAGATTGTATCATTGCAGCATGCCTAGCCCGACTGATCCGCAAAAGCCGAACACCGAACAGCCCGTGCGTTGGCTGACCTTTAACGACCATGATCCGGATTTTCTGAATCTGACGTACGTCTACCCGGTGCTCTCGCGCCGGATGCAGGGCATTTCGATTGGTATCAATCTCAATACCAATAATGCTTGCAACTGGGCCTGCGCATATTGTCAGGTACCTGGGCTGCATCGGGGTGATGCGCCGGAAGTCAATCTGCCGCTGCTTGAAGCGGAGCTCA
>JBPCSW010000114.1:0-4950 GCA_051006675.1 Fluviibacter sp. | reverse complement strand
CCCCGGGAACCGAGGCCCCGGCTGAAATGAACACCTGGTTCCCGCAATTCAACGCCTTCTGGGCGGCGGAGAATATCACTGGCACCATTCACAACATCTACACGCTGCGCGGCGCGCTTGTCCGCGATGCGCTAGGGTGGTCCAAACATATCAATACAGCGCTCTATCGCTACGGCACGAATGCCGAAGTGATGTTCGCCTCACATAGCTGGCCACGCTGGGGCAATGAGCGCATTAAAGAAGTGATGCGCACGCAGCGCGATACCTATGCCCACCTGCACAATGAAGTGCTGCACCTGGCCAACCAGGGCGTGACCATTAACGAAGTGCACAACGTCTACAAACAGCCTAAGAGCCTGCAGAACCAGTGGACGGCCCACAGTTACCATGGCTCGGAGGAGCACAACAGCCGCGCCGTGATCAACCGCTACCTGGGTTATTGGGATGCCAATCCCGCCACCCTGATTCCGCTCTCGCCCAAAGACTCCGCACC
Organism: Fluviibacter sp.; assembly: GCA_051006675.1. Lineage (GTDB taxonomy): Bacteria > Pseudomonadota > Gammaproteobacteria > Burkholderiales > Rhodocyclaceae > Fluviibacter. Next base: position 4,457 of record JBPCSW010000114.1, on the reverse strand, counting down.
GCTGTATGTAGAGATGATGGGCGGTTCCGGCAAGATCATCGCCAAAGGCAAGCAGCTTTATCGCCAGGGTAAATACCGTGAGGCGATGGAGATTCTGAACAAGCTGATCTACGCCGAACCTGCCAACGCACAGGCACGCGATCTGCTGGCCGATGTGTATGAACAGATCGGTTACCAGAAAGAAAGCCCCAGCGTTCGCAATAGCTTCCTGGGAGCGGCCTACGAGTTACGCCACGGCATCCCTAAGGGCGCTTCACCCAAATCGAGCGGCCCGGACATGATCAAGGCCATGACCACAGAACTCTGGCTCAACTCGCTGGCCATTAGCATGGACAGCAAAAAAGCCGATGGCATGAAATTCGTGATTAATCTCAAGACACCAGATAACGGTGAAGAATTTGTTGTGGAGATGAGCAACAGTGCGCTGACCAATATTAAAGGGCAGCAAGCCCAGAAGCCAGAACTCACCATCACTGTGAACCGCAGTGATCTCAACGGCGTGATGGGTGGCCAGACCACTTTCGACAAACTGGCGGCGCAAGGCAAAGTGCAGTTTGATGGCGACCGGAGCAAGTTTGATCAGCTACGCAGCGTCATGACGACTTTTACGCCAGACTTTGAACTGGTACCCGGCACTAAACTCGGTGAATCTGCACCTCAAGCAGCCGCAAAGGATTCTCTCGCAGTTATTCCACCGGCAGAAACTGCGGGGGAATAAAGGCCAAGGCGGTGTACCATGGCACGATGGATTTCCGTCGTGCCATCCGTCGTGCCAGAGCGCGACTATTCACCAACGCTTGCGCTACTCCCTTTGCAGCGGTGGTATACGCCGGTAATGGCGATACACACCGCACCAAGGTCATACGCATCTCCGGCCCGATCTCTACTCAGGCATTGACCAAGCTTAACCTGGCGTTAAACAGGTTTGATAATACCGACCCAATACCCGCCGGGCTGATTGTTTTGCTCAATAGCCCCGGTGGCGATGGTGAGATCGCCATGCAGATGGGGCGCTTGCTCCGTCAACATCATGCGCACATCTTTGTGACTCAACAGTGCGATAGCGCCTGCGTATTCCTGTTGATGGGCGGCGTCGTGCGTGCCGCCAGACCGGGAACATTGGGCGTACACGCCGGCCGACTCACCGTAATGACGGGTGACGGTAACATTGTTAAAGAGGTCGATGCTAACCGCAGCCTGAATCATTCTTTCCAGCTAGCCAGCTATAACCGGGATACGCGACTTTATCTGCAGGAAATGGGGATCGACCACCGCATTCTGGACGTGATGCTGGCGCATCGCACCCCTCAGGTCTATCAACTCAACACTGAAGAAATGCGCCAGTACCAACTGACCGGGTTCGACAATGCCTATCTGAACCAGCGCGTTCAATTGCTCGAGTCACAACAAGAAACACGCCAGATTAACCGTGTCTCGCTCTTTACCCGAACGATGTCGGTGCCTGTAATATGTCAATCTAAGGTTGCTTCAGACCAAGCGTTTATTGGCTGTTATCGTTCTGTACTCAGTACAAAGTTCTAGGACAGTGTTATGAAATCTCTACTTATCTGCGTCGGTTTAATGTTGCCAGTGACGGCATTCTCACAAGCCACCGACGGGTGGGGACTTCCCGCGCAAGAGCCCTCATCCAGTTGGGGCAGCAACACAGACCGTCTGAACCCGATTGCACCAAGGAATGTGAACAAGTTAGACAGGGAACAGGCCAACCCCCTAAATGATGCCGTGGTGCCAAAACCTACTGTGGCCAACCCGTTTGATAGCAGCGGTGTCTCGATTGGCGAATCACAAGCGCTGACCGGTGCCGGGGTCGACCCGGCTACGGGGATGACCACACCGGACACTCCCAGAGATACTGAAAACTAAAAACCGGCTTCACGTACTAGAGTTGCCAATGTGCCTCTGATTAAATCGCCAATCAATGACTTGGGCCAGGCGAGTATCACGACTCTGCCCCGGATATGGCCGGTAGATATCTGTTCACTGCGGAGCGTAGCCTTCAGGCGCACGCGGTAGACCGCCCGTTCTGGGTAAAGCTTGTTGTTCTGTGGGCGCACCAAAACCTGCCCACCAGCCGTAGAACCGAGTGCAGCATCGTTCAGGATCCGGGTGGCATCCCTGTCGATACTTAGGGTAGAAAGCCAGGCGTTAGGCAAACCGGCAGCTTCAGGGATAAACCAACCCCAATTGCCATCGTCTAAACGGCGCAGATCCGATTCTTCAACATAAGTATCGACGATCCAATCCTGATCGTTGATCAGGCGTACGAGCTCCATACCTTTAGGCACCCATTCGCCCACGAAGAGATCGGGCTCTACGTCGGCAATCACCCCCCTAAACGGGGCGACGGGATTGAGTCGACCACGCTCGGCGATGAGACCATTGAGTTCCTCTCGCGCTGAATCGAGCTGTTCTTTAAGAATGCCTTGCTGCCGAATAGTGTCGTTACTAAATCCCGCTGACCCGAATTGCCGTTCGAGCGCATCGACCTTAATGCGTGCCTTCTGAATCTTTTGCAGCAATTCAGGCGCACTCAGGCTAATGAGCGGCGTCCCCGCATCAACGAGGCTGCCACGAGCCGGCGGCAACTGTTCAACACGCGCCGCCTGATAAGTAACAACACTAAGGCTTTGCTCTGGTTTGAGCATACCCTGGCTGTTAACGGTGATGTCGTAGGGAATGACCAAGATCGCAAAGAGCACGAGCATCACGTAAAAGGCCGGGCGATGGCGGACGACCGGGCCGATCTCTTCCCAGCGCTTGCGCCAAACGGCCAACTCCCCCCAAACAGGGCGGGCAATGAAATACCAGATCTCGACACCAAACAACACAATGCCCAGCACTTTAAAAAAGTAGTGATAGACCAGCAGCGCAATGCCAAAGAAGACAATCAGACGATAAAGCCAGGTGGCTATGGCAAAGGCAATAAAGAACCGGTGCCAGCCCTGGCTCAGCGGTTCGGGCGGTGCGTCGCCCAAGCGGAATAGCTTTTCCCGCAACCACCAGCGGGCATAGGCAAAACTGCGTGCGTGCAGATTAGGTTGCCCCAGAAAATCGCAGAGCAGAAAATACCCATCAAAGCGCATAAGTGGGCTGGCGTTAATGGCCAGCGTGGCGACAATCGAGGTTGTAGCCAGAAAGAAGGCGGCGCCGCGCAGCGCGCCGTCAGGCAACAACACCCAGGCCAGCAACATCCAGGCAGCGGCAACCAGTTCGGTGGCGATACCCGCGCCGGCGATCATCAGGCGTTTGCGGTGCGAATCGAGCTTCCAGGATTCGGTAACGTCGGTATAAGCCATCGGCCACATCACGAGAAAGGCCACACCCATGGCGGGCACTTTACAGCCACAGCGTTTAGCCATGAGCGCATGCCCCAGCTCATGCAAAAGCTTGATGGCGATGAGCGCGCCGCCGTAACCGAGGATGCCATCCAGGCTGAATGTGTCGACCAGCGTGGCCTGAAATACCGGCCACTGACGGAAGACACCCCATAATCCGAGCAGAAAGATCAGCGCGGTGAGCTTGAGAAACGCCGGACTAAAGAGAAATTCAACCTGCGGCAGCAGGCGGCCGAGCATGGCATCGGGTCGAAAGAGCGGCACGCGGAAGAACAGGTAGCCATGCAAAAGCTTTTTGACCCAACCGGTTTTAGTAGCTTCGTGGCGCTGAGTAAAAGCGGCCGCATCCCCCATACCATGCCGCTGTACGAGTTCGTTCTGTTCCAGAAACTCCAACACGGGCAACACATCGGCCGGCTCGATGTGCAGCAGCGTTTGCGTGCGGATGCTTTCGCAAACCGCCTCTGCGCTACCAAGATTGAGGCGCGAGACGACTTCGAAAGCAACCCAGTCCAGTGCAAAGTACTGGTTACGGGCAGGGTCGTGCAGCGTCCAGGTCGGTGCGCCTTCAGGTGTGGGCGGTCCATCGTGCAACGTGAGGTCTTCACGCAGCCGCGGCCAGGGGCGCGCGGGTTCACCACCTGTAATCTGCGGGATCATCGTCTAGCTCAAATACCCAGGAACTGACGTACCGTGCCCAAGGGTTTACGGAACACCCAATAGACCAGCGGTACAAACTCACCCGAAATCTTGGCGGTGCCTTTCAGCCCGACGTGCGGCGCAGTTTCCCCTGCATCCAGCGTGGCACGCAACCGATAGGCGTAGCTGCCATCGGGCCGCTGTAACGCTTCATGACCGATAAAGCGCGAATGCCCATCAACCGGGCTAAGCGGGGTGGCATTCAGGTAAAGTGACACTGGCGCTTCTTTAGGTAATGCAATCGCATCGCCGATGGGCACCCAGGCCTCGATCTCAACATCGCCTTCGGTTGCAACAACCATGACCTTTTCACCGGCGGCAACGGGCTTGCCGATCCACTCTGAGGGATCATCAAACAATGCGATACCTGCACGCGGCGCTTTGATCTGCGCTTTTGCAATC
>JBPCSW010000113.1:0-2904 GCA_051006675.1 Fluviibacter sp. | reverse complement strand
ATCTTTATCTTTTACTGAAGCTGCATGGCCTGCTGGTGATAAGAGCGTGACGAGAATGGTGATGGTGGTTAAACGATAGAGCTGTTTCATAGCATTAATACCGCTTCGGTAATTAGCAGCACTACGGTCGGGTAGAAGGTGAGTGTAAAGCCCAAGGCACGGCCGATAGCGCCTTTGCTGTGGCCTATAAAGAACAGAATGCGGCCTACGGCAAATAGCGTGGCGAACAGCGGTAAGGTCTGTAGCCAGTGATCGGGTGCGACGAGTGCCCAAATGATGTAAGCCGTGGCAGTGAGTACTGCTTGCTCAAGGGTGTTTTGCAGGACGCGCTGTAATTCGACGGCGCTAGGGGTGTCCGGGTGATTGGGGTCGCCATCAATGTCTGCTGGCGTAAAGAAGCGATGGTTGGCGAGACGAGCGATGCTGATCAAAAGGCAGGTAGCTGGTGCTAAGAGTCCTAGCGCTAAACCATGTAGTCGGTCGTGAAGGCTTAATGGCGCTGTTGCCTCGCCTAATGTGGTGTGTGTTCCAACGTAAAGCATGGCAAGGCTAATGCTTAAGCCAACAGCCGCAGATGCGATCACAATACTTTGTTTGTTAGTAAGCATCCTTACTCCTCGCATAAAAAAGGCGGCCGTAGCCGCCTTTTAGGCTGCAACGTTTTGCTTACAGTAACACGCGCTCGATACTGCCCGTGTTGGCGCGGCTCACGTACTCGGACATCCAGTTCTCGCCCAGAATATTCTTGGCGAGTTCGACCACGATGTAGTCGGCATCGGTGTCGGCATCGTCCCGGAATCGGGACAGGCCTTGCAGACATGATGGGCAGGAGGTCAGCACTTTCACCTGACCGGCAAAACCGTCAGCACGTAGTGCGTTGGCACCCTGTTCCATTTCTTCCTGTTTACGGAAGCGCACCTGAGTCGAGATGTCCGGGCGCGTAACGGCTAGTGTGCCCGATTCGCCACAACAACGATCATTGAGCGGTACCGCGGTACCCATGAGTTCAGTCGTTACTTTGAGCGGTGCGTAGGTCTTCATCGGGCTGTGGCACGGGTCGTGATACATGTAGCGCGTCCCTTCAACACCATCCAGCTTAACGCCCTTTTCCATCAGGTATTCGTGGATGTCCAACAGGCGGCAACCCGGGAAGATACGTTCGAACTGGTACTTCTGCAGCTGATCCATACAGGTGCCGCAGGAGACGATAACGGTTTTGATATCCAGGTAGTTCAGGGTGTTGGCCACACGATGGAACAACACGCGGTTGTCCGTGGTGATGCGCTGCCCCTTGTCTTCCTGGCCGCCCGAGGTTTGCGGGTAGCCGCAGCACAGGTAGCCCGGTGGCAATACCGTCGTAGCGCCCACTTCATAGAGCATGGCTTGCGTGGCCAGACCTACTTGCGAAAACAGGCGCTCCGAGCCGCAACCCGGGAAGTAGAAGACGGCTTCCGATTCTTCCGCGCTCAACTTCGGATTGCGGATGACGGGAATGACTTTATCGTCTTCGATATCCAGCAAGGCACGCGCTGAACGCTTGGGCAGATTGCCCGGCATCGGCTTGTTGATGAAGTTGATAATCTGCGTGCGCACCGGCGGCTTGTGTACGGTGGCCGGAGGATGCGCCACCTGATCCTGAATCAGGTGCAACGATTTGCCCAGCTTGTAGAGCTTGTTCTGTGCGGCATAGCCAAAGCGAATCATCACCTCGCGGATACCCTTGATGAACATCGGGTCCTTGATGGTGAGGAAGGCCATGGCCGCGGCGGTGCCCGGATTGAATTTCTGCTTGCCCTGTTTGCGCAGCAGGTTACGCATGGCAATGGTGACATCACCGAAATCAATATCGACCGGGCAAGGCTTCTCACAACGGTGACAGACCGTGCAGTGCGCGGCGACGTCGTCGAACTCGGCCCAGTGGGCAAGCGATACGCCACGGCGCGTTTGCTCTTCGTAGAGGAAGGCTTCGATCAGGAGCGAGGTGCCCAGAATCTTGTTGCGTGGCGAATACAGCAGATTGGCGCGCGGTACGTGGGTCGAGCACACAGGCTTACACTTGCCGCAACGCAGACAGTCTTTCACCATCGCCGAAATTTCGCCGATGCCCGACTGCTCCATCACGATCGATTCACTACCGATCAGGTTGTAGCTTGGCGTGTAGGCCATGTCCAGGTTGCCACCGCGCATGAGTTTGCCGCGGTTGAAGTGGCCTGCCGGGTCGACCTTTTCTTTGTAGGCCCAGAAGGCGGCCATCTCGTCATCTTGCAGATAGTCGATCTTGGTGATGCCGATACCGTGTTCGCCGGAGATGACGCCGTCCAAGGAGCGGGCCAGCAGCATGATGCGATCCACCGCCGCGTTGGCGGTTTGCAGCATCTGGTAGTTATCCGAGTTGACTGGCAGGTTGGTGTGTACGTTGCCGTCACCCACGTGCATATGCAGCGCCACAAATACGCGTCCGCGCAGCACTTCCTTGTGAATAGCATTGATGCGATCCAGGACCGGGCGGTAGACGTTGCCGTCGAAAATGCTTTCCAGCGCGGGCTTCAGCTCCTGCTTCCACGACACACGGACGCTATAATCCTGTAGGCGGTGGAATAGAACCGGATTCGCAGCTTTGTTTTCCAGTGGACCAGCCACCACGCCCAGCGTAGCGAATGAGGCTTCGGCTTCGCCCAGCGGTGTATCCAGGTGATCCAGCAGCCACTGCCAGCGCGTGCGTACTTGCACTACAGCATCCAGCGCCTGTTGTGCGCGGTCGCCGATGAGCACGTCTTTGCCCACGTTGGCATCGCCTGCGTCTAGCGTCAGGTTGCCGCTCAGGTAGTTGCTGAGCGCATCGCACAGTGCCAGCTTGTTGGCGATGGAGAGTTCGATGTTAATGCGTTCGATACCGTCACAGTA
>JBPCSW010000112.1:0-3801 GCA_051006675.1 Fluviibacter sp. | reverse complement strand
CGGCGCAAGACGCCTGGACCGAAGTTGTGCAAACCGCTGGCAGTCGCTACGCCTTCCGCTACGACCAGTTATCGCTATTCATTGCCGCCGGACTCAATGCCCGTCTTACGGCCCTTGAATTCTAATCAGACCCACCTTTTTGGAGTAAATCATGCCGTTAACCATCAGTGTTACCGATACCCTGCGCAAATCCGTTGAAGCCGCTTCCGGCGGTAAAAACACTGTGCTGTATACCGCTAAAGGGCAGCCCTGCTACATGGCCGTGCTACAGCGCACCGACTTTGTGGCGGCTGCCACTGCCCTGGGTATGAGCAATCACCCGGCCTTTACAGTCGGTGGCGTGCTCAAGTCAGAACTCTTTGTCGGTCAGCACATTGGCTCTAGCAATAACGGCGAAATGCTCTCTGTGCCGGGCGTCCGTCCGATCAATTCGATCACCCATGATGCCGCCGTCTCGCTGGCCCGTGCCAACGGCAATGGCTGGCACCTAATGAGCAATGTCGAATGGGCAGCGCTGCAACACTGGTGCTACCTGAACGGCACGCAACCGCGTGGCAATACTGATTATGGCCGTAGCTCGGATCTAACCACCGAGCGGGGTGTGGATGATGTTACCGGCCGCCTGGCATTGACTACCGGCACTGCAACCACCTGGACCCGCACCGGCTCCGGCCCCGTGAGCTGGCGTCATGACAACACCCCGTTCGGCATTGCCGACCTATGCGGTAACGTCTGGGAATGGGCGCCCGGCATGCGTATCAATGCTGGCGAGATCCAGATCATTGCCGATAATGATGCTGCACTAACCGCCACTGACTTCTCGGCAGCCTCGGCAGCCTGGAAGGCCATTAGCGGCGCTACCGGCGCACTCGTTGCACCGGGTACGGCTGGCACGGTCAAGTATGCCAACGCCAACAGTGGTACGGCTGATTACACCCTATACCGTGCATCGGGCAGCACGTTCGAAGGCATGGTCAATAGCACCGGCGCCAACCCGGTATCAACCGCTGCCCTGAACCTGCTCAAAGCGCATGGCTGTTTCCCGGTGGCAGCATCCGGTCTGGGTTCGGATGTCTTCTACCTGGATGTCACCAGCGAACGGGTCCCGCTCCGTGGCGGCGCCTGGGCCTACGGTTCGACTGCTGGCGTGTTCAACCTGCAGCTCTACGACGCTCGCTCGTCTTCGAGCACGGCCATTGGCGCTCGCCCCGCCTTTGTTTTGTAACTTGGTCAGGGGCCGCCGATAGGCGCACCCCGATACCGCCATGAGCCAACATTCCGAAGCTGAACTGAATCAGAAGTTTGTCGAAACGGCCAAGCTGATGAATATCTACCTGAACCACTTCCCGAAATTCGAGAAGTACGCGCTTTGCCAGCAGATCCGGCAGGGCATGTATGAGGTCTACGGCATGATCGTAGAAGGCCAGAAGCGGTATCACAAGAAAACCACCCTGAGCTTGCTGGATATTCGGCATGAGCAGTGGCGCATGCTGGTCAACCTGGCCAATGCGCTGGGTTATTTTGAGTTCAAAGACGGTAAGGAGGCTGACAAATCCCCTGAGAAACTGGCTGCGCATCGCTTTTTAACCATCAGTCTGATGATTGACGAGCTTGGGCGCATGATCGGCGGCTGGATTGCCTTTGAACGGCAAAAAGAAGCAGTACGGGAAGCGTCTTAATATGGTCCCGATCCGTGGCGGCAACTGGAACAACGGTTCGAATGCTGGCGTGTTCAACCTGAATCTCAACAACGCTCGCTCGAATTCGAACACGAACATTGGCGCTCGCCCCGACTCTGAATCACCTCGCAACCGGCAACGGTACGGTGGAGCAAAGGGAGGCGCTTTCCGGCACTACGGTGCGAAATCGGCGTTTCGTCGTCTTTCTGGTAGGCCAGCCACAAGCCGGTTCGAACGTCAGGCGGTGGTTTTATGAAACGCCATGGGCATCTTTTTGAACGGGCTTTCACCCGAGAAAACCTCTATGAGGCGTATCTCGATGCCAGCCAGTGCAAACATAAAAAACGCGCCTGCTTTAACTTCGAGCGCCGCCTGGCACGCAATCTTGATCTGCTATACAGATCGCTACATGACGGCACCTACAAACCGCAGCCGTATTACACGTTCACCGTCTACGAACCCAAGGCCCGCAAGATTTACGCCCCGGCATTTTTTGACCTGGTAGTACAGCACGCCATCTACCGGATCATCTACCCGATATTCAACCCCGGATTTATCGACCAGTCATTTGCCTGCCGCAAAGGCAAGGGCACGCACAAGGCCGCCGATTATGCGCAGAAAGCCCTGCGCGAGTCGCCAGCCGGTTCCTGCAGCATCAAGCTGGATATTCGAAAATTCTTTTACCGCATCAACCGCGACATCCTACGCACGCAGATCGAGCGCAAGATCAAAGACAAGCGCTTTGTGGATGTGATGATGATCTTTGCCGAGTACGGCGAACCTGTCGGCATCCCGATTGGCAACTTGCTCAGTCAAACGTATGCGCTGATCTACCTGAACCCGCTAGATCATTTTGCCAAGCGGGAACTGAAAGCCGAGCGTTACTGCCGCTACGTTGATGATTTCATCATCTTCGGCATCAGCCGAGAGAAGTGCCTAGAGCACCTGGCGCGCATCAAGGTATTCATTGCCGGACTCGGTTTGGAGCTATCGAAGTACACCAGTGCCCCGGTACGCCGGGGCATCAACTTTGTGGGGTATCGCACCTGGGCAACCCGGCGCTTTATCCGAAAACACAGCCTCTATAAATTCAGCCGCGCCATCAAAACCGGCAAGCTGGCCAGTGCCGTATCAATCATCGGCCATGCCCGGCGAACGCACAGCCTCATCCATCTGATTAAAACCGTTTACGAGGGAAACCATGCCCTCTACGAACAGCTCCCCGCTGACTTCCGAAGACGCTATCAACCAGCGTGTCCGTGACATGATCCGCGATCAGTATTCAATCGAGGATGAAATCAAGCTACTGAGAACCGCGCCAAGCCCGGAGTTTGAACTCTGGAATGCCCACGTCGAGGATTGCCGAGCGTGGGGCCGAGAACAGAAAGCCCTGCTTAACCAATAACACCCGCTCCGGCGGGTTTTTTTATGCCCATGACAGAAAGCATGCCTATGACAGAACCAGCAACCACCACCGCAGCGCTATCGGTAGGCACCGTCACGCTGGTCGGCAGCATCTTCGGGATGCAGTACAGCTTGCTACTAATCGGCCTATTCGGCGGCTTGCTCCGACTTGGGCAAGCCAATATCACCAGTCGCAAAGCAGCCTTTACCAGCGTCACCTTGTCATCGATGCTGGCCGGAGCCGTTGCGCCGGTAGCGGGGTCGATGACCGCTAACTTTTTTGGGCTGGCCAACCCCATCGAAGAACTGCGTATCTGCGCCGCCTTCCTGCTCGGTTACGGCTGGCAGACCATCACCCCGGTGCTGGTGGATCTGGTTAAACAGAAACTCGGCGGCGGCGGGGGGTATCAGCAATGAATCCCACAATCCTCATCCCGCTTGACCTCATCAACGCAGCCATCTGTTTTGCGCTGTCAATTCACGGCATCTGCACCATTAACCACTTCACCAAATCGACACCGTGCTTCATGCGTATCGGCGTGGCGCTCTTTACCGTCGGCTGTGTCGGTGTCGCTATCGGCCCGTTTTATGGGGTGGTCACTGCAGATCCGCTAGAAGTGGTGATGAATGCCGGTCTGCTGACCTACTGCCTGCGCAAAGAGCTTTATACCTACATGAACCACCGGAGGAATAAGCCATGATTACCCCGGATCAACTA
>JBPCSW010000111.1:0-2983 GCA_051006675.1 Fluviibacter sp. | reverse complement strand
TCTGCCGCAAGGTCGTAAAGCCCCTGTTGCTCAAGAAGAAGACCGCCAACGCACGTGTACTCGTTTCGCCCAAGAATCTTGATAAGTTCCTCGGCGTGCGTCGCTTCTCCTTCGGCATGGCTGAAAAAGAAAACCAGGTGGGTCAGGTTACGGGTTTGGCCTGGACCGAAGTGGGCGGCGAACTTCTCACCATCTAAGACGCTTCGATGCCGGGTAAAGGCGTTGTGCAGCGTACCGGTTCCAGTGGCGATGTCATGAAGGAATCGGTAGAAGCGGCACGTACCGTGGTGCGTTCACGTGCACGTCGTCTGGGCATCAAAGACGATGCGTTCGAGAAAACCGATCTACACGTGCACTTCCCTGAAGGCGCTACGCCGAAGGATGGTCCGTCGGCCGGTATTGCCATCACCACGGCTATCGTCTCGGCGCTTACCGGTATTCCGGTACGTTGTGATGTCGCCATGACGGGTGAGATCACCCTGCGTGGCGAAGTCCTGGCCATTGGCGGTCTGAAAGAGAAGCTGCTGGCGGCCGTGCGTGGTGGTATCACACGTGCCTTGATCCCGCACGAGAACGTGAAAGATCTGGTTGAGATTCCGGATACCATTAAGGGTCGTATCGAGATCATTCCCGTTAAATGGATTGATGAAGTGTTGGAAAATGCTCTGGCCATTGCCCCCGTGGCGCTGCCGGAGCAAACCGAGGCCGCAGTTTCCGCTGAAGCAGCGGCATCGGCGGCGGCAACACCTGCCGCTGAAGCCCCGGCAATTTGTCATTAATTCAATAAATTAGGCAATAGGGCGAACTGGTGTTATAGTTCGCCCCGTTGTTGCATGACGCAGCGCAATAATGCATCACGTTATTGATTGCGCACCAAGTAATTAGCATCGTCCCCAGCCGCACCCACAGGGTGTACCGGAAGCCGGAATTGCCGGCATCTGTCTGATGGTCGATGTTCTTTTGACCACAGACCATCGCGTTAAACAGGCGCGACCGGTTTTCCTTATTGGGGATAAAAATGACTGAACATACAAACAGCTCGTTCGCGAGGATGGGCCTGGCCGCGCCTTTACTGACGGCTATCGAAAACCTGGGTTTCACCCAACCAACGCCGGTACAGGCCGAAGCGATTCCAGCAGCACTGCAAGGTGGTGACTGGATGGTGAGCAGCCAAACGGGTAGCGGCAAAACAGCGGCATTCCTGCTGCCAGTGCTTAATGCCTTAATGGCGGGCGGTAACAACTCGCCGATCGATCTGCATCGCGTGATTGGCCCGGCAGGCCTCGTACTGTGTCCAACCCGTGAGCTGGCACAACAGGTCGCACAAGACGCCATCGACCTGCTTAAAAACAGCAAGGGTATCCGTGTTGCTACCGTTATGGGCGGCATGCCTTATGGCAAGCAAATGGCTGGCCTGCGTGGCGCACTCCTAGTTGTGGCCACACCGGGTCGTCTGCTTGATCTGGCTCAGCGTCGTCAGATTCACCTGGCCGATGTTAAAACGCTGGTCGTTGACGAAGCCGACCGCATGCTGGATCTGGGCTTTGCCGAAGATCTGGAAGACATTAATCACCTGTGTCAGCACCGTGGTCAAACCATGATGTTCTCGGCGACCTTTGCCCCGCGCATCATGTCGCTGGCCGCACGCCTGATGAAGAACCCGGGTCGCCTGGAACTGGCTAGCGCAACAGATCGTCACACCCAGATTACGCAGTCGCTGCACTGGGCCGACAACATGATTCACAAAGAAAAGCTGCTCGACCATTACCTGCGTGATGCAGAACTGGAACAAGCGGTTGTTTTTGCCAGCACCCAGGTAGAAACCGATCGCCTGGCCGATGCTCTGGCCGAACAAGGCCACGCGGTTGCCGCACTGCACGGCGCTATGCCACAGAAGGTACGTGCCCATCGCCTGAAGCAACTGCGTAGCGGCCACGTTCGCGTGCTGTTAGCAACCGACGTTGCTGCCCGAGTTATTGATGTGACAAGCATTACCCACGTATTCAACTTTGGCCTGCCGATGAAGGCAGAAGACTACGTACACCGTATTGGTCGTACCGGCCGTGCTGGTCGTACGGGTAAAGCCATTACCTTTGCCGAACACCGTGATCGCATGAAGATCCGCACCATCGAAGCGCTAACGGATCAGCGTATTCCGGTTGCCGTCGTAGAAGGTCTTGAGCCAAAGACACCAGAACGCGGCGAAGGCCGTGGTGGTCGTGGCGAAGGCCGTGGTCGCCCAGGTGGTTTTGGTGGCGGTGGTCGTGGTGCCTTCGGTGGCCATGGTCGCAGCGGTGGTGGTCGCTCGGGTGGTTGGGAGAAACGTTCCGATAGCCCTCGCGGCGATTTTGGTGGTGACAGAAAGCCACGTGAATTCGGTGATCGTCCACCGCGTTCGTTCGAAGATCGTCCAGCGCGCTCATTTGATGACCGTCCGCGTTCATTCAACGATCGCCCACGTGAAGATCGCCCGGCACGCTCGTTCGACGACCGTCCTCGTTCATTCGGTGACCGTCCGCGCGAAGATCGTCCACGCGAAGACCGCCCAGCGCGTTCGTTTGATGATCGCCCACGTTCGTTCAACGATAAGCCACGTAGTTTTGACGATAAGCCCCGCAACTTTGGCGACAAACCGCGTAGCTTTGGTGATCGCAACGACAAGCCGCGCTCAGGCGCTGGCGGCGGTAAATTCGGCGGTAGCAAGCCTTGGGGCGATAAGCCTGCAGGCGGCAAGTTTGGTGATAAGCCACGCGGTGAAGGCCGTTCAGATAAACCTGCTGGTAAGTCGTTCAGCAAACCTGCTGGCAAAACCTTCTCCAAGCCGGGTGGTGGTAAAACCTTCAGCAAGGGCACTGGCCACAGTGGCTTTGGTGGTCGCGGCCGCTAAAACGCTGCGCAACTACACCCTCAGCTACGGCTGAACAGCATGCCGGTCAGGTTCGCCTCACCGGCATGTTGCATTTGGGGCGCTTGAATTTTCTCG
>JBPCSW010000110.1:0-8525 GCA_051006675.1 Fluviibacter sp. | reverse complement strand
GCACTAAACCCGTTCTACGCCATCGAGTTTCTCGCCAGCCATGGCATGCTATCGTTCTTTGCGCTAGGCGCCGTGGTACTTTGCCTCACCGGGGCGGAAGCACTCTATGCCGACATGGGGCACTTTGGCCCCCTCCCGATTCGTATCGTGTGGGTGGGTCTGGTGATGCCCTCGCTGGTGCTCAATTACTTTGGCCAGGGAGCATTACTCATCGATCACCCGGCCGCCCTGAGCAATCTGTTCTACATGATGGCACCGAACGCACTACAAACCCCGCTCATCATTCTGGCGACCATCGCCACCGTGATCGCCTCTCAGGCGGTGATCTCGGGTGCTTTCTCAATGACACGCCAGGCATTTCATCTCAACTTATTACCACGGCTCAGTGTGAAACAAACCTCGGCGGATGAAATCGGTCAGATTTACTTACCCTTTGTGAATATCGCTCTGGCCGTCAGCGTGGGTGCCGTCATTTTGCTTTTCCAGTCATCAAATGCGCTGGGCTCTGCTTATGGCATTGCTGTTACCGGCACGATGCTCATTACGGATTTTCTTGCCATTGCTGTAGCGATCACCGTCTGGCGCTGGCACCCGCTTCGCGCTTTTCTGGGTGCTGCATTCTTCATCCTGATTGATGCCGTATTCTTTGGTGCCAACACCCTCAAACTGCTGGATGGTGGCTGGTTCCCGATTCTACTTAGCCTGATCATGATCTTTATCATGACTATTTGGTACCGGGGATTTATGTTGGATGAAGGAAAGGTCAGGTGTCTAAATATGCCATTGCTCGAATTTATAAAAGATGATGTCAACGACAACATCATCCGAACTCCGGGTAGCGCCATTTATATGGTGGGAGACGAGCACATGACCTCGATCGCTTTGATTCGCATCGTGAAACACTTCAAGGTTCTTCATCAAACCGTTGCCGTACTGAGTGTTAAGTATGAACTAACACCCTACGTCGAAGAAGCATCACGCGTTGATATCCGTCTCTGCGATAAAGGATTCTTACAGATCGTGATTCGTAGCGGCTTCATGCAAAGAACTGACATACCAGAAATACTTAAAAATCACTGGCCGGCATCACTCAAACTTAACTATGAGCCGATCACCTTTGTCTTTAGGCGACTCTCATTCAAAGCTGAGAATTCAAACGGCTTGTACATCTGGCGCAAGAGATTCTTCAACGTCATGTTAAGAAATGGCGCATTGCCTTCTGAAGTGTTCTGCCTGCCAGAAAGCGAAACTGTTCCGATTGGTATCGGCTTAAAATTCTGACCTGGTGGTAGATATCATGAACAAGCCTAGAAAGACCCGCATTGCCATTACCTGCCAGGGTGGCGGTAGCCAGACGGCATTTACAGCAGGTGTATTGCGTGGTTTGTACAGCAATGGCGTTCATGAATCCCATGAGATTGTGGCGCTTACCGGCACCTCGGGTGGCGCCGTCAACTCGGCCATCGCCTGGTACGGCATGCTCAAAAATGACGCTGGCGACACCACGCCGGTACAAGACCGTATCGCCGACTTCTGGAATTAACTGAAGGCCAGCAGCCCCATGGAGCAATGGCTGGATCAACTCAATACCTTCATGATCCGTGCTTCAGGTGCAGGGCACTTACCCAAGATTGAGAGCAGCCCCTCCTCCCGGTTCAGTCAGATACTCCAGGAGTCGTCCTCGATGCTCTTGCCTCGGGAAAACTATCTGGATTTCAAAGGGCTGCTGGAATCGCATATCGATTTCAACGAGATCCCTAAATTAATCCAGACAACTAGCCCCGGACTATTCATGGGGGCCGCCAATGTACTGAACGGCAAGATTCGAATATTCAACTCCTTGATCGAGCAGATCACCGTAGAAACCATATTGGCATCTGCTGCCATCCCCAGTGTCTTTCCTGCAGTGAAAATTGGTGATGACTATTACTGGGATGGGCTGTTCTCATCAAACCCACCCATTAGCCCTGTGGTTCGTCCATTGCACATGAAACACAACCGCTACCCTGACGAAATCTGGATCGTATTGATCGACCCCGTTCGATCCGAAAAGATTCCCACAAGACCAGATGAAATTCTGGAACGTCGCACGCAGATGACGAGCAACATTTCGTTAGTCCATGAACTTGAGAAAATTGCCATTTCCTACATTTCAGCCAAGGACGGTAGTCTGTCTGCTGAAAGGCTTGAGGCGCTTGGTCTAGGTAACTTCTCTAATCTTACATTCCGGGTGATCCGAATTTCCGATGAGCAGCAACGAGAATTAGACTACTCGAGCAAACTGTCACGCAACCCGCAACTCATCGATTCCCTGATGAACGAGGGTCTAAAGCAGGTAGAGGCTTTCATGCCGACACTCAAGCAACCAGGCGCAACACCGATACAGGCACTACAGCACATTACGGAGTAACTACTTGCTAAGCGGGGTGTTCAAGAATTACTGCTAAAACACCCGCGCACAAGACTTCGATTACTTCTGACTGCACCCAGCCTGCATGATTTTTGCCGACAGCGAATTCGGCTCAGGCTTCATAACCGGTGCCTGTTCAACGGTGGGTGTGTCGGTAAAGACGACATTGCCTGAACCATCCATCAGTTTGACGCCCGTCAGCGCAATCGTCTTGGCCTTGCAGTCTGCCAGGAAGGTATTAACGGCCTTGTTGTAGGGTGCATTGTTGGGGGCACTCATCTTGCTGGTGTAGATGGTCTGCACGGCAAAAGCCGTCTTGCCATTCGATTGTACGATGCTGTCGGTATCGAGTGCATAGCTGGCATTCTGCTCAACGGTAATGGCACGGAGTGTTTCAGCGTGCGCAACGCCAGCCAGCGCAATGAGGCTCATTGCAAGAACAAGACTAGTTTTTTACATTGAAGTGCTCCTCTGTTCGAATAGCTTCAATTTACCAGAACTTCGATATTAAAAAACCCGCCGGTCTTACGAGCGGCGGGTTTCTTTTAGTGCAGTGTCGACTTAAACGTTGACGGTATCTGCCACATCCTTGAACTCTTTGATCTGATCAAAGTTCATGTAGCGGTAGATCGAGTCAGCATTCTTGCTGATCACACCCTGGTGTTCCATGTACTCGGCCGGGGTAGGAATCTTGCCCAGCAGTGCACAAACGGGCGCCAGCTCGGCCGAACCCAGATACACGCGGGTGTCGATACCCAGACGGTTCGGGAAGTTACGGGTCGAGGTGGACATCGCGGTGGAACCCTTGCGGATCTGCGCCTGGTTACCCATACACAGCGAGCAACCTGGCATTTCCATGCGGGCACCGGTGCGACCCAGAACGCCGTAGTGGCCTTCTTCGGTCAGCACGTGCTGATCCATCTTGGTTGGTGGTGCGATCCACAGGCGAACGGGGATATCGCTCTTGCCTTCCAGCAGCTTCGAGGCGGCACGAAAGTGACCGATATTGGTCATACAGGAACCGACGAAAACTTCGTCGATCTTGTCGCCGGCAACTTCCGACAGCAGCTTCACGTCATCCGGGTCGTTCGGGCAGGCCACGATCGGTTCTTTGATCTGGTCCATGTCGATTTCGATCACGGCGGCGTATTCTGCATCGGCATCGCCCTTCAGCAGCTTAGGATCGGCAATCCAGGCTTCCATGGCCTTGATACGACGCTCCAGCGTACGCTTGTCCTGGTAACCATTAGCGATCATCCACTTCATCAGTGTGATGTTCGATGTCAGGTATTCAGCGATGGGTTCCGGGTTCAGTTGAACAGCACAGGCAGCAGCCGAACGCTCAGCAGCGGCATCCGACAGTTCAAAGGCTTGTTCAACCTTCAGATCTGGCAGACCTTCGATTTCAAGGATGCGGCCAGAGAACACGTTCTTCTTGCCCTTCTTCTCAACCGTCAGCAGACCTTGCTTGATGGCAGCCAGCGGAATGGCGTTAACCATGTCACGCAGAGTGATGCCAGGCTGCAGCTTGCCCTTGAAGCGAACCAGTACCGATTCCGGCATGTCCAGCGGCATCACGCCGGTGGCAGCAGCAAACGCCACCAGGCCAGAACCGGCCGGGAACGAAATACCAATCGGGAAACGGGTATGCGAGTCACCACCAGTACCCACGGTATCTGGCAGCAGCAAGCGGTTCAGCCACGAGTGAATCACACCATCACCCGGACGCAGCGCAACGCCGCCACGGGTTTCAATGAAGTTTGGCAGCTCGTGGTGCATCTTCACGTCCACTGGCTTTGGATAAGCCGCGGTGTGACAGAACGATTGCATCACCATGTCCGCCGAGAAACCGAGGCAAGCCAGATCCTTGAGCTCATCACGGGTCATTGGGCCGGTGGTATCTTGCGAGCCCACGGTGGTCATCTTAGGCTCACAGTAAGTGCCTGGACGGATGCCCTGGCCTTCTGGCAGACCGCAGGCGCGACCCACCATCTTCTGCGCCAACGAGAAGCCCTTGCCCGAATCGGCTGGATCTTGTGGCAGACGGAACAGGGTTGATGGTGGCAGACCCAGTGCTTCACGGGCCTTAGTCGTTAGGCCGCGACCGATGATCAGCGGAATACGGCCGCCGGCGCGCACTTCGTCCAGAATCACTGGCGTCTTCAGTTGCGATTCGGCAATCACTTGACCATTCTTCAGCGCGGTAACCTTGGCAGTCGCCTGGTCAACCTTTAGCTCGATCTCGTCGCCCATGTCCATTTGACCGGCATCGATTTCGATAGGCAGTGCGCCCGCATCTTCCATGGTGTTAAAGAAGATCGGAGCAATCTTCGAACCCAGACAGACGCCACCGAAACGCTTGTTCGGTACGAAAGGAATGTCTTCACCGGTAAACCACAGCACCGAGTTGGTGGCCGATTTACGCGACGAACCGGTACCGACCACGTCACCGACGTAGGCGATCTGGTTGCCCTTCTTGGCCAGCGCTTCCAGTTGCTTGATCGGACCACGGCTGCCCGGCTCATCGGCATCGATACCCGGACGTGGGTTCTTCAGCATCGCCAGTGCGTGCAGTGGAATATCCGGACGCGACCAGGCGTCTGGTGCCGGCGACAGGTCATCGGTATTGGTTTCGCCGGTCACCTTGAGTACGGTCAGCTTCTGCGAAGCAGGTACTTCAGGACGCGACGTGAACCACTCACCATCTGCCCACGATTGCAGAACGCCCTTGGCGTTGGCATTGCCCTTATCGGCCAGTTCTTTCACGTCGTGGAAGAAGTCGAATACCAGCAGGGTCTTCTTGAGGCCTTCAGCCGCTGCGGCGCCACATTCGGCATCGCCCAGCAGATCAATCAGTGGCTTGACGTTGTAACCGCCGAGCATGGTGCCCAGCAGTTCGGTAGCGCGCACACGCGAGATCAGCGCGCACTTCACTTCGCCCTTGGCAACCGCAGCCAGGAAACCGGCCTTAACGCGAGCCGCATCATCCACACCGGCAGGTACGCGGTAAGTGATCAGCTCAACCAGGAAATCTTCTTCACCTTTGGGTGGATTCTTCAGCAGTTCGACCAGGTCTGCGGTCTGCTGGGCATTCAGCGGCAGCGGGGGAATCCCCAGGGCGGCGCGCTCGGCAACATGGCTCCGGTAAGCTTCTAACACGGCGGTTTCCTTTCAAAAAACGGAGGAACGACAATTTGAGGCAAATTATCGGGAAATAACTGCGTAAACCGAATTTGTAACACAAGCCGAAGCCATAAGCGAGAGGCAAATAAGAGAAATTGGCAAACTCTTATAAAAGAGTTGAAAACTGCCCAAAAATGGGGCATTAGCAGATCCGCAACCAAGGGTTGCCCTGGACAGAACTTTGGGTTAGAGTAAACCTCATGCAAAAGGTGAAAACCCCTCGCAAGGCGACTCTAAGTGCTGGCGCAAGCCGCATGACACGCAAAGTGCTGGTGCAGGCCATTACGGCTGTCACTATTACTAGCGCGCTGGTTCCTGTATCTACGGCTGTTCGAGCCGATGAGCTGGAAAAGCCGGGTCTCCTTCATCGATACACCGTCAACATCCAGGATCTGGTGATTAAGGGTCTGGAGTTCGTGGGTGTCCCCTACCGCCGTGGTGGCAATACTGTTGAGTCCGGTCTGGACTGCAGCGGGTTTACGCGCCTCGTGTTCCTGGATTCGAATGGCATTGACCTGCCCCGCACGGCGGCTGAGCAAGCCCATGTGGGCACTCAGGTTAGCGCAGACGAGCTGAAACCGGGTGATCTGGTGTTCTTTAACACCATGCGCCGCGCCTATTCGCACGTTGGTATTTATCTGGGTAACAACCAGTTCGTGCATGCCCCAAAACCTGGCGCAGAAATCCGCGTCGAGAATATGCAGCAGTCTTACTGGGTCAGCAAATACAATGGTGCCCGTCGTCTGGATGGCGTTACCGCAGCACCAAGCAAGGCGTTGTCCTTCTAAACGCTGCCGCAGCCTTCAAAGAACGCCGCAACCTGCGGCGTTTTTATTTCCGGTGGTTTTGTTTAAGCTAGCGCTATGTCGAACATTCACGATACCGCGCTGCCCGATGCCCTGCTCCAGTTTTATACGACTGCGCCCTACGATTGCAGTTACCTAACAGGCAGACAGGCGCGATCACAGGTTGCCATACCACCTGAACACATCAACGCAACGGTTTACAGCACACTTGTACAGCGTGGCTTTCGTCGTAGCGGCCAATATACCTACCGCCCACGCTGCGATGGTTGCGCCCGCTGCGTGCCGGTTCGGGTTCGCGTCCTCGACTTTGTGCCGGACCGTACCCAGCGCAAAATCGTTAACCGCATGAACAAACCGGGTTATCTGCAGATCCGGGAATGCCCGCTTGAGTTTACCGACGAACATTACGCCCTGTACCGCGCCTACCAGCAATCTCGCCACCCCAAGGGCGGCATGGATGAAGATGATGCCGATCAATACACCCAGTTTTTACTAAGCAGTGGTGTCGATACCCGGTTGATTGAATTTCGCATTGAAGGCCGCCTGGCAATGCTGAGCGTCATGGATGTACTGCCCGATGGGCTTTCTGCGGTGTACACCTTCTACGACCCCGCCGATGCCAAAGCCAGCTACGGCACCTACGCCGTGCTCTGGCAAATCATTCAGTGCCAGTACAACAATCTGCCCTATCTTTACCTAGGCTACTGGATCGCCGAGAGTGAAAAGATGGCTTACAAATCCCGCTATCAACCTCTGGAGATGCTGGACGATGGCCACTGGATTAAAATGCCGACTTGATTGGAAAGAATCCTGCCATGAACGCCTACTCATTTTTACGCCCGCTGCTCTTTAGCCTCGCCCCCGAAACTGCGCATAATCTCAGCCTGAATGGTCTGGATCATGCGGCCAAACTCGGCCTACTACGCCAGACACTGCCTGCAGACCCGGTTAAGGTAATGGGCATTGAATTCCCGAACCGCGTGGGCCTGGCAGCCGGCCTAGATAAAGATGGTGCACACATTGATGGCCTAGCCACCATGGGTTTTGGTTTTATCGAAATCGGCACCGTGACGCCCAAGCCGCAACCGGGTAACCCGCAGCCACGCCTATTCCGTCTGCCCGCCCATGGTGCGCTCATTAACCGCTTTGGCTTTAATAACCGGGGCGTTGATAACCTGGTCAACAACGTTAAAGCCAGCCAGTTTGTTAAAAACGGCGGCATCATCGGCATCAACATTGGCAAAAATGCTACCACGCCGATTGATCGCGCGAATGACGACTATCTGATTGCGCTGGATGCGGCCTACGCTCATGCGCACTATGTCACGATCAACATCTCCAGCCCGAATACCCAGAATCTGCGTTCCCTACAACAGGATGATGCGCTGGAAGCCCTGCTGGCTGGACTGAAAGATCGTCAGCAACGCCTGGCCGACCAGCATGGCAAATACGTACCCCTCGCACTAAAGATTGCGCCGGACCTGGATGATCTGCAGATTGATGCCATTGCTGGTGCAGTTCGCCGTCACCACTTTGATGCCGTCATCGCCACCAACACCACACTGGAACGTGCCGCCGTGATGGGCGACCCGAACGCCGGCGAAACCGGTGGCCTATCGGGCAAACCCGTCTTTGAGAAATCGACCGCCGTACTGGCCGAACTACGTAACAAACTGGCAGGCGAACTGCCACTCATTGGCGTGGGCGGCATAGCCTCGGGTGACGATGCCGTGGCCAAACGCGATGCCGGTGCCGAACTGGTACAGATCTATACCGGCCTCATTTATCAAGGCCCGCAGCTGATTAAAGACGTAGGTGAAGCGCTCGCCCGCTACACACGCCAAAACCACCGCACCACCTTTTAAAAACAGGGTGTATGCCAAAAAACCGTAGTTAAGCTACGGTCTTTTGCATGTATTGGCATATACATATAGCGAATGCGTGTTGCGCCACACCAAACAGGGGCGGATAATGCCGTCCAATGACTGAATATCTTTTTATTCTGGTTGGCGCGGTGCTGGTCAACAACGTGGTGCTGGTCCGGATTCTCGGCCTGTGTCCGTTTATGGGCGTTTCCAAGAAACTGGCGACTGCCTATGGCATGGGTGCTGCAACCACCTTCGTGC
>JBPCSW010000109.1:0-4679 GCA_051006675.1 Fluviibacter sp. | reverse complement strand
AGTTTGTGCAGGAAGGACCCATGCACCCGGCCTTCGCCTTTCGCTTTGAACTTTCCATACCAATGCGGGGGGAGCGGGGCCATTGCTATTCGTCCTGCTCGATGTCGAAGTAGATGGAGCAGATGATCCCAATGCACACCGCGTAAGCGAAGGCGATCAGGCCAAGCACCAGCGCGTCGAGGATGTGGCGCCACAGCATCAAAGACCCCGCAATGTTTGACGCGGTTGCTCGTTTCCGCAGGCCTCGTCTGCTCTATGCTTGTGGCCATAGACATACAACTGGAGCGCGATGCGGATGACCTCGGAAAGCGTGCGGTCCTCGAAGTTGGCGACGTCGTTCGCCGCCTGTTTCAGTTCTTCGGAGAGCCGAACGGTCACTTCTGAAATCTTCTTGATGGTCATGATTTACCCTCAAAAAAATACCGGCACCGCCAATTCGGCGGGCCGGTGCGAAAAACCGCGATCAATTGCGGCGGAGGGAGACACGGTGAAGGCGCGCATGTTAGGCGGCCTCTTTGGTTTGGCTTGGCATATCGAACAGCTCAGGGCGCGCTAGCTTGAGGAACATCAGGCGCGCATGCGGGATACCGTTTTCACGCCACTGCGACACCGCGCCCTTCGTGATATCGAATAAGCGCGCTACCTCGACGGTGCCGCCGAGTCGGTCGATGATTTGGTTAGCGTTGTGGTCCATGTGCGTAGTATAGATTCCTATACGCCATGTGTGCAACTATCTAAACGAAAAAAAGTTTAGCTTTGTATCCATGAAAAAAACGCTAACGCAGCGCGTGCTGCAGATCCTTGATGAACACAAGATCAGCCAGACAGAGCTGGCGGCGATAGCCGGCTGCACCAAGGGCCTGGTCAACCAATGGATCAAGCGCGCCGACCCTAATATGGAAATGGCCGGCAGCTATGCGTACAAGATCGCCGAGCGCCTTGGCTATGAGCCGCGCTGGCTTATACTGGGCGAAGGCCCGGAAAAGCCGCTGGCCACCATGAACTACCGCATCAACGACCTGATTCTCAACTATGCCCGCTGCGACGAACGCGGCAAGGAAACCGTGCTGATTGTTGCCGAGCGCGAGGCCAGCTATAACAAGGAAGCGTAATGGAACCGCTAATTTTCGGCATCTTCCTGGTTGTTGTCTATTTCCTGCCGGCCGCCAGCGCCTATAGCCGCAAGCACAAAAGCCGCAGCGCCATCCTGTTGGTCAACCTCATTTTTGGATGGACGCTGGTCGGCTGGTTATGGGCTGCGATCTGGTGCAGCACCGGCAACATCGAGGAACCAGGGCCAGACGCGCGGACGCATGTCAAATGCCCGGACTGCCGCGAATTGGTTCTGCGCGACGCGCGCAAGTGCAAGCACTGCGGCGCCGCATTGATCCCTCAATAATCCCGCAAAATCGCCGTCGACCGCCGCAAGGCGGTTTTTTTTCGCCATGCGGTATAGATTTGTTGACACGGCTAAGTATAGCTGCCTATACTCACATTAACGCATCGCAAGAGGCACATCAAATGACCCAGCAAGAACGCCAAATCATCGCCGCCTACCAGCGGTCAGGCCTCGCTCTGCAGGGCATGAGCTACGCCGAGGCGGTGCGCGTCAAGGCGATCCGCCTGGCGCTGCAGATGGCAGCGCAGGACGCCACCAAGGGCAAGCCGGCCCCGATCCAGCCGGCGCTGATTTGAGGGAGTCATCATGAACGTCAAGCCGATCAATCTGGAAACCATCTGGAACGACACCTATCGCAACAGAGAGGTTGCCGGCGACCCGACCACCAGCCTGAAGGTATTCAGCGCGATTCACTCGACCGGCGGCCCGATCCTGCGCATCGAGATGGCGACCTATACCAACACTTTTGACATGAAGTGCCAGGCCAACCTGACGCCAGAGCAAGCCGAATCGATGGCCGCCGAACTGCTTCTGGCTGCCAAGATCAAGCGCGAACACGACATCGCCTGGGCTAATCACCTTGCCGCACAACTTCCGGAGGCAGCATGAAAAACACCCTAAAAACCGCGTTGACCGCGATCAAGCGCTGGGCGGCGTACTACCGCATGCGCAGCATTGAAATTCATTTGGCCGGCATGGTCGAGACTTACGCCCTGGTCAAGTGCCAGGACACCAGAGCCGCGATGCGCGTCTCGATCAAGATGACATCGAAGGAACTCTGCAAGGCGCGCGCCGAGTATCAGGCCTGCCTGCAGCCCGGCCAGCGCATCGTTTGGGACTTCGCATAATGGACGCCGTCGTCAAATCGTGTTCATTCTGCGGTTCCGATAACGTGCAAATCTGCATGCTCGGCGGCGGTGAATTTGTGGTCGAGTGCGATGAGTGCCATGCCGTCGGCCCGGTCAGTATCGACTCCCAGAGCGCAATCTCATTATGGAATATTGCTTGGGAAGGCGCCCAAATGAGGGAATCAACGACTGAAAGCGCCCCAATTGATGAATCCATCAACTACGACTCCCTGCCGGAAATCGGCGCCCGCTATCACTTCTCAATCGACCACGAAGGCCGCTTGAGCATCTTGCGCAACGGGTCGCCGCTGGCCGTCATGCCGCCAACCGTGACGCGCGACCTGGGTAGCTTCATGGGCCTGACCGAGCGCCTGTGGGGTGAAGCATGAGCCACTTCGATTTCGACAGCGTCGATGAGCTGCGCTTCATGCTGAATAACCGTAGCGCCGAACTCAGCCGCGCCAACCTCAAGATCATCGACCACTACGCCCAGGCGGCGCTTACCGGCCTGCTGGCCTATGGCTACTCGCCGCGCGAGCTGGTGGTCGAGGAAGCTTTCCGCATCGCCCAACTCGCCCTCGATGAAAGAAAAAACCATGATTAATTTTCCGCTCTCCGAAGCCATCATGCGCTGCCTTGGCCACGGCCACCCGAACCCGCGCGAAACCTGCCTGCGCGCCGACCGCTGCGCCGCGCATGTGACGATCCGCTTCGATAAAAAATCCGTCCCGGTCGCCGAGCGCATCTGCCGCACGCCCGACATGGCCGGCTTCATCCCGCTCGACAGCTTTGTCGAGGACGATGTGCAATGAGCCTCGTCGCCCACATCCTGCTCGGCAAGAAAACGCGCCTGCCGCAGGGCACCCAGCGCCTGCACACGACCGACCCGGCGCGCAAGAGCATGAGCGGTTTCAACCAGGCCGGTTGCGCGCGCAACGAGGCCACGCGCCTGCATAACGTCGAGCGCTGCCTGCAGGCGCTGTCCGCCGATTGCCTGCGCGGCCTGGACGATATCGCTGAGGCCACCCTGCTGTCGCGCAGCACCGTCCTCAAAGCCATGCGCGAACTCGAATACCACGGCCGCATCGTCCGCCACAAGATCAAGACGGCCGGCAATTACAAGCACCTTTTCGGGCGGGTGAAGGCATGACTGCCCCACCGAAATCAATAATTGCCGCCCGCCTTCGCATCCTTGCCGATGACATGGACTACATCGCAACCCGTCGCGCCATCGTCCGCGCAGCAGCAGAGATCGGGAAGGGAATGAAATGACCCTAGTAGAACGACTGAGAACACACGACGATGATCGCCTGTATTTCGAGGCAGACGTGCTTATGTGTGAAGCCGCAGACCGTATCGAGGAACTGGAGCGTGAGAACGAATCACTCCGCCGTGAGCTATACCAAAAACAAGTAGAGATTGAAAGATTAAAAGCAAGTCAGTATGGGTTATATGAAATTGAGGCAGAACTAGAAAAACTGCGCTTGGGAATTCAAAACTGCAGAATATTTGCTGCGCAGAATCGAAAGGAAGATTGGGCGCTGCTGATTCTTGGTTTTTGTGCCGAGGCCGGAGTAACAGGGAGCATCACGCGATGAAAGTTACCAAAGAAATGATTGGAGCAGCACACGACATTTGCCTGAAAAAAGGCGATTTCGTTCTGTCTGCAAATCTGCTGGAGCGTATTTTTGCGGCGATGCTGAGTAAAGCCGAGTCGAGCGATGCGGGATGGGCGGCTTATGAAGACTTGCGAAAAGAATCAGACGAGATGGTTATTGATCTACGCGAACAACTCGCAGCACAAGCCGCAGTGATCGAGAAGATGCGCGATGTACTGGTAGGGGCGGAGGTGTTGTTTGCGTGTCACTGCAACGACACAACTACGGCGAACTGGCTAGACAACACCCGCGAGGCACTCGCCGCCACCGCCGACCCGAGCAATGTGCTGGTAGAGCAAGACGCCGCGTTGCTTGAGAAACTTGCCAACGAGTACGGAACGAATGCGCCGTGGGTTCTTGGCAAAGGTTACGAGCACTACCTTCGGGAGCTCGCCGAGAAAATCCGCAACGGGGAATCGCTATGAGCCGACTTTGCAGACTGAAAACCGACAGCCACGGGGAAGATGGAAAGTGGGCTTATGAAGAAATTGTCCAACTCCGCGCCCGTGTCACTGAACTGGAAGCCGATGCTGCTCGATTCGAGTATCTGCAAAACATCCCCGTCATTGAAGCTCAGAGCTTCTTCTGGAATTACTCCAGCAGGAAGCGTCGTGCCAAAGCCATAGATGACGCAATGAAAGGTGAATGATGGAAAGGGCAACTATCCAACCATTCGAGGTTTCGTACAGGATGGCAGGGCGCAAGGTTTGTATGACTCGGAACGTGATCTGCGTACTGTGCCGATATGTCGTAGCGAAAACCCTGGGTTTAGCG
>JBPCSW010000108.1:0-4420 GCA_051006675.1 Fluviibacter sp. | reverse complement strand
ACCTCGTCATGCGTTGGTGTGGGGTGCGCGTTTTACGCTTCGCGTTTGGTTTCGGCAAAACACTCTGGTCGCGTAAAGATAAGTCAGGTACCGAGTGGGCGATTTGCCTCTGGCCATTAGGAGGTTATGTCAAACCGCTTGATACCCGGGAAGAAACCGGGCTGACTTCCGAGCTTCGCTCACAGGCTTTTGATACCCAATCAGTTTTTAAACGCATTGCGATGGTTGCGGCAGGCCCGATCGCTAATTTTCTATTGGCATTGTTGCTGTACTGGGTTGTTTTTCTGAACGGCGTTACCGAATGGCGGCCTATACTGGCGGCGCCTACGGCAGATACGCCGGCAGCGGTTGCCGGTATTCGTGCTGGAGATATGGTAACCAGAGTTGATGGCCGTGCCGTTGAAAGCTGGGCAGGCGCACAGTGGCAGCTGATACAACTGTTCGGTAAAGAGCCCAGTGTCACCCTGGCAGTGATTGCGACGGAGCAGGGTGTGCCGCTCCCTGATGCTAATGACCGTGGGGTTGAGTTGCAATTGCCCACTGATGTTGCGCTAGGCCCCACCGTGTTGGGTAGTTTGGGGCTCAAACTTGCCAGCCCGCCATTAGCGCCGATCGTTGGCCAGGTTCAGGCAGATAGCGCTGCTGAAAGAGCGGGGATGTTGCCTGGTGACCTGATTAAACAGGTAGATCAACGCTCCGTTTCGGATTGGTTCGAATTCGTACAGAGCGTACGTGCCCATCCCGAGCAGATATTAACTATTCAAATTGAGCGCCAAGGCCAAACATTATCTCTTGTCTTGACGCCTGCCCAGATCGAAGAAAACGGGCAGGTGATTGGCCGGGCAGGGGTGTCCCCACAACCTGGACCAATTCCGTCTGCGTATAAATTTCATAAATCGCTGAATCCTGGCGAAGCGTTCGCTGCGGCTGTTAATGAAACCTATGAAAAGAGCCGTTTCACCCTCGTTATGCTGGGTCAGATGATAGTCGGTATAGCGTCTCTGGATAACCTATCTGGACCTATCAGCATTGCATCTGCAGCAGGGCAGACTGTTCGTATTGGATTGGACGCATTCTTACGCTTTCTGGCCATCGTCAGCCTATCGTTGGGCGTGATCAACCTGTTGCCGCTGCCTCTCCTAGATGGGGGGCACTTGCTGTATTATTTCGTTGAGATTCTGACTGGAAAACCCGTTTCGGCTGAGCGTCAGGCCTTGTTTCAGCGTTTTGGCGTTGTTTTGCTTGGATCGCTGATGTTTATTGCAATTTTCAACGACTTACAGCGACTATTTAACTGGTAACCGGATGTCTCAGAAGTTTCGCCTCTCCCGCAAATCACGCTTATTGAAGCAGCGCATTCTTGCCGCCTGTTTTAGTGGGCTGCTTTCGTTGACTGCTACAGGAGAGTCGTGGGCACAGACCCAGCACGAAACAGAAGCATTTCGACCATTCGTAGTACGTGATATCCGTGTCGAAGGTTTGCAAAGAACTGAGCCTGGAACCGTGTTTACCTATTTGCCGATCAAAGTTGGCGAAACGGTTGATGCGCAAAAAATTACTGAAGCCATTCGTGCACTCTATGCCACGGGTTTTTTCAAAGACGTGCGTATTGAAGCCGTGGGTAATGAGCTGATTGTGACGATTGCCGAGCGGCCGGCGATTGCCTCGATTACCTTCGAGGGCATGAAAGAGTTTGAGAAGGATGTCGTCCTCAAATCGCTCAAAGAAGTCGGCCTTGCAGACTCGCGAATTTTTGACCGCTCCGTCCTTGAGCGCGCCGAGCAGGAACTTAAGCGTCAGTATCTGTCGCGCGGTAAATATGCCGTACAAATCACCACAACTGTCACACCGCTCGAACGTAACCGGGTGGCAATTAACTTTGCCATCATCGAGGGCGACACGGCTAAAATCCGTGAAATTAATATCATTGGTGCAAAAGCCTATCCTGAGAGCGAACTGCTCGATCTGTTCGAGCAGTCAACGCCCACCTGGATGTCCTGGTACACCAAAGCAGATCAGTATTCCCGTCAGAAGCTGACAGCTGATCTGGAAAAGCTTCGCTCGTTTTATCAGGATCGTGGCTACCTTGATTACGCAATCGACTCCACACAGGTTTCGATTAGCCCGGATAAAGAAAACATCTATCTGACGATTACGCAGAGTGAAGGTAATCGTTATCTAATCAGCAGCGTTAAGGTTGTAGGCGAGTTTATTGTCCCGGAAGCGGATATTCGTAAACTCATAAAAATTGCTCCGGGCGAGGACTTCTCTCGCGAGAAAGTCAATCAGACCATCAAGGCAATTACCGAACGATTAGGTAAAGAAGGCTATGCTTTTGCTAACGTGAATGCTGCGCCAGATATCAATCGTGAAAAGCGCTTGGTCGGTTTTACCTTCTTTGTTGATCCGGGTCGGCGTGTTTACGTGCGTAAAGTCAATGTTACGGGCAATACCAAATCACGGGATGAAGTTGTTCGTCAGGATACGCGTCAGATCGAAGGCGCTTGGTATGACGCCGATAAGATCAAGCTGTCGCGAGAACGTTTAATGCGTACCGACTTTTTCAAGGTCGCCGATATTCAAACCCCACCCGTGCCGGGGACTAATGACCAGGTTGACGTCAACGTCAACGTTGAAGAAAAGTCGACCGGTAGCTTCCAGATTGGTGCCGGTTTCTCCAGTTACGAAAAAATCACGCTGTCTGGTTCGATTGCACAGAACAACCTTTTTGGTAGTGGTAAAAACCTAACGCTTTCGGTTAATACCAGTAAGGTGAATACGCTTTATAACCTGTCTTACACCGATCCGTACTACACGGTGAATGGTGTCAGTATTGGTTACGATGGCTACTACAAGACATTTAACTCTGCGACGCTGGATTGGTTGTCTACGTATAAGACCATGTCGGGCGGTGGTGGTATTCGATTCGGCTATCCGTTAAGTGAAACCAGTAGTATGAATCTGGGCTTTACGATTGATTCGACTAATATCAATTTGTCGGGGGCTAGCACAACAACTGTAACGGATACATCGGTAACGCCGAATACCACTTACACCTATCCGAACGTTCCGTACAACATTTACAACTTCACGCAAAAGTATGGCTCTACCAATACATCGCTGATTTCCAGTGCTGGCTGGCGTTTGAACTCACTTGATTCAAACATCATGCCAAATAAGGGCAATCGTTTTGGTATTGGTGCTGAAATTGCCAGCCCTCCGGGTAGCATTGCGTATTACAAATTGTCTTACCAGGAACAGCACTTCGTCCCGCTGACACCAAAAAACAAATTGATCGCTATGGCGAATATCAATCTGGGCTATGGTCAGGGGATGGGTGATAAAGCCTACCCGTTCTATAAAAACTTCTATGCGGGTGGTATCGGCTCGGTGCGGGGTTATAAACCGGGTACAGTAGGTCCACAGGCAACTAATGCCGGTGGCGGTACCTCATATATTGGCGGTAACGAAGTGGCTACGGGTAATTTCGAATTCCAGGGTCCGTTACCGGGTCTGGGTGATACGATGCGGTGGAATATTTTCTACGATGTGGGTTATGTAGGTGCTGTTGGATCAGCAACACCGGGTTGCTATCCTGGCATGTCCTGTAACCCGACCAATAATACGATTGCAACCTCGGCCGGTATCGGTATGTCCTGGGTATCTCCTGTGGGTCCGCTGAAATTCAGTCTGGGTTATCCTATTGGTGCGGGCCCGGGTGCTCAGAAACAACCTTTCCAGTTTACGATGGGTAGTGCTTTCTAAAGAGGCTGTTATGAATCGTTTGCGTTCTAGTTGTTCAGTGCTCCTCGCTATTGCGATATCTGGCTTTGTTCTCTCCGGAATTGCCACGGCATCGGAAACCAAGATCGGTTTTGTGGATATGCAGCGCCTTTTTGATCAGGCGCCAATTGCAATCAAAGCAAATAAAAAGCTAACGGCCGAATTTGCCAAGCGTGAGCTCGAACTACAAAAACTAGGCAAGCAGATTAAATCGCAACAGGAAGCGCTTGAAAAGAATGGCGCCACGATGTCTGACACGGAGCGCCGTAATCGTGAGCGTGATCTGTCGGATGCCTCGCGTGACTTTCAACGTAAGCAACGTGAATTCCGAGAAGACCTCGATGTGCGTCGAAATGAGGCGATGGCTGTGGTTATCGAACGGGCCAATAAGGCACTTAAGCAGATTGCCGAATCAGAAAAATATGATCTGATCATTCAAGACGCCGTCTACTTTAGTCCCCGAATCGACATTACCGACAAGATCATCAAAGCACTGGCTGATGATGGGAAGTTGCCAGCACAATGAGTAAGCCGACAGTGACCTTGACGCTCGCTGAAATCCAGGCAGCGCTTGGCGGGGAGTTGGTTGGTGATGGGGCAGTTACTTTGGACGGTATTGCACCGCTTGCCGATGCCA
>JBPCSW010000107.1:0-12334 GCA_051006675.1 Fluviibacter sp. | reverse complement strand
ATCGGTTGGCAGCTGGGGATTCAACAAAGCCCCGAAGCGCTCGATGCGGTAAAACGTAGCGGCACGGTACTTTTGCCGGATGACGCCATGGCCTGGCGTATACGCGTGGCATTACGTGCGCAGGATTGGAGCCTGGTGCGTAAAGATATCGAGGCCATGCCAGAACCCATGATCAATTCGCCAGAATGGGTTTATTGGTTAGGCCGTGCTTTCAAGGCGCAGGGTCGCGATAGCGCCGCAGAAGACCAGTTCAAAAAGATCGCCGGACAACCTAACTTCTATGGTGTGCTCGCTTCCGAAGAGTTGGGCGGTCGCGCCAAACTGCCGACGCAGGCATCACCCGCCACCACCGATGAAATCCGCCAGGTAGAACGCCAGCCAGGCATTCGCCGGGCGCTGGCCATGTATCGCCTGGATCTGCGCCCCGAGGGTGTGAAGGAATGGAGCTGGGCCTTGCGCGGCATGAACGACCGACAACTGTTAGCCGCCGCCGAGATTGCTCAGCGGAATCAGATAATTGACCGCTCGATCAGTGCAGCAGACCGCACGAAGGACGAACATAACTACAAGTTGCGCTTCCCGACCCCGCATTCCGACAAGATCGTGCCGCATTCGGATAAGCAGAATCTGGATAAGGCCTGGGTGTATGGCCTGATGCGTCAGGAAAGCCGCTTCGTGACCAACGCCAAATCCAACGTGGGTGCGGCGGGCCTGATGCAGGTGATGCCATCTACGGGCAAATGGGTTGCCAACAAGATTGGCGTGAAACTGGGCCCGGGCGATCTGCACGACCCCGATACCAACGTGATGTTGGGTACGACCTACATGCGCCTGGGGCTGGAAAGTCTGGATAACCACCCGGTACTGGCCTCGGCTGCTTATAACGCCGGCCCCGGTCGTGCGCGTAAGTGGCGCGATGTAAAGCCATTGGAAGGCGCCATCTATGCTGAAACGATCCCGTTCTCTGAAACCCGGGACTACGTGAAGAAGGTGATGAGCAACGCCGTGTTCTATCAGACCATCATGACCGGCAACTCGCCGTCGCTCAAAGTCATGCTCGGCACCATTGCGCCGAAGAGCAGTAAAGGCGATTCAGCGCCAGAACTGCCTTGAAATGACATAAAATGCTGAAATTAGCGATTAACTACTGATCAGACGATCGACCAAGGAAGACTCATGCTGAAGAACCACAAAATTCTCCTCATTGGTGGCACCGGTTTTGTTGGCCGTCATCTGGCCCGTGCGCTGGTCGAGGCAGGTGTACAAGTCACTATCCCGACCCGTCGTTACGAAAAGAACCGCGACATCACCATGTTGCCAAGCGTGATTCTGGTTGAAGCCGACATCAACGAAGCGGGTGTGCTGGAACATCTGGCTACTGGTAAAGACGCTGTAATCAATCTGGTGGGCATTCTGCATGGTGCTACGCCGGCTATTCCCTACGGTAAAGAATTTGCGGCTGCGCACGTTGAGCTGCCAAAGAGAATTGTGGCTGCCTGCAAAGCGGTGGGCGTAAAGCGCCTGGTGCATATGAGCGCCCTGCACGCGAGTAATCGTGCACCATCCGAATATCTGCGTTCTAAAGCTGCCGGCGAAGCCGTGATTAACGAGTCTGGCTTGACCACCACCATCTTCCGTCCGTCGGTTATTTTTGGCATGCGCGATGCGTTCCTGAACACTTTCGCCAAATTGCTGCGCCTGTTCCCGGTTCTGCCACTGGCCTCAGCCGGTGCACGCTTCCAGCCAGTAGCAGTGCATGACGTTGCCAATGCCTTCGTGCAAGCGCTCACCAGCCCTAGCATGGAGAATCAGACTTTTGATCTGTGTGGTCCAAAGGTCTACACACTCAAAGAGCTCGTCGCCTATACCGGTGAAGTTATTGGCTTCAAGCGTAAGATCGTTGCTCTGCCAGAGAGTCTGGCTTATGTGCAAGCGGGCTTTCTGTCGCTGCTGCCAAATCCGATGATCTCGCAAGACAACCTGCGCTCGATGGAAGTCGACAGTGTATGGACGCCGGATTGCAAAGCACCAGCAGGCTGGAACCCGCAGCCACTGGAAGCGGTTGCGCCGTTGTATCTGCTCGATAGCGGTGATGCAGCACAGCTTGCCGAATACCGCAGCCGCGCTGGTCGTTAAGCGTTTTACACAACCGCGCCACGGCTGAGGGTTTCTCGTCGTGAAAATCTATGTGGTCGGTGGTGCGGTACGCGATCGCCTGCTTGGGCTTACCCCTGGCGATCGTGACTACGTGGTTGTCGGCGGCTCACCCGATGAAATGATTGCAGCGGGCTACCAACCCGTTGGCAAAGACTTCCCCGTATTTCTCCATCCTAAAACGCATGAAGAGTATGCGTTAGCGCGCACTGAGCGCAAAACCGGCCACGGCTATCATGGCTTCAGTTGCTATGCCGCGCCTGATGTCACGCTGGAAGAAGACCTCATCCGTCGCGATCTCACCATCAACGCCATGGCCGAAGATGCCAGCGGCAAGGTAATTGATCCCTATGGCGGTCAGCAAGATCTGCAAGCCAAAATACTGCGCCACGTGAGTGACGCCTTTGCTGAAGACCCGGTACGCATTTTGCGGCTCGCACGCTTTGCGGCGCGCTTTCCGAAATTTAGCGTAGCGCCGGAAACGCAAACGCTCATGCAGCATATGGTGCAATCGGGCGAAGCCAAACACCTCGTCGCTGAGCGTGTGTGGCAGGAGCTGTCACGCGGCCTGATGGCCGAACAACCCGAACGCATGTTCGCCGTGCTGGAAAGTTGTGGCGCTGCTCCCGATCTGTTTGCGGGCGTGTTGCCACCAGCAGGCGTGCTGGCCTGCGCTGCACAGAAAGCCCTGTCGTTACCCGTTCGTGTGGCGCTCTGGCTTTCAGCTTGCACCGATCAACAAGTCAGCGCCCTAGCCAACGCCTTGCGTCTGCCTACCGATTGTAAAGACATGGCCCTGCTGCTGGTGCGCCATAAAAACGCGCTACTCACATTCAACGCACGCAGCCCAGAAGATCAACTGAATACGCTAGAACGTTGTGACGCCCTGCGTCGCACCGATCGGTTCAAAGACTTGCTCACCGCGTTACCGTGCCTGGGTACCGATGCATCACTCGCAGACGGCTGGTTAAAAACACTCGCCGCTGCAGCCGGTGTCGATGCCGGCGCTATTGCGCTGGCCGTGCGCACACAAGAACACATTGCTACCCGCATACGCGATGCGCGTATCGAAGCCATACAGAATATTGCCTGAGGTAAACCCATTGTCCGACGCATTGTCACTTGAAGTTATTAGTCGCTACCCCAGCAAGGGCAAGCGCCGCACACCGTTGCTTTTTGTGCACGGGGCATTCACTGCCGCCTGGTGCTGGTCTGAGCATTTTTTGGAATGGTTTGCAGAGCGCGGTTGGCCAGCACATGCCATCTCGTTGCGCGGCCATGGTGGCAGTGAAGGCTTAGAGCAACTTGGTAATTGGGGCATCGATCACTACGTCGATGACGTCATGCAAGTAGTCGAAGAGCTCGGCGAATCACCCGTGTTGATTGGTCACTCCATGGGTGGCTTCGTGGTGCAGAAGTGTCTCGAGAAGCAATCTTTTCCTGCGGGCGTGCTCATGTGTTCCGTACCGCCGAAGGGGTTGCTGGCCAGTTCGCTATCGATGATGTGGTCGCATCCCGATCTGATGGGCGGTCTGTCCCAGTTAATGACAGGCGGCCCGGTAGATATCGATTCACTCAAAGATGCCCTGTTTGCCCAGCCAGCATCCATGACCGATCTACAGCGATACTTAATGCTCTCGCAAATGGAATCGCAGCGTGCCATTTGGGATATGACCATGTTCAACCTGATCAACGCGGACAAGCTCAAGCCAGGCCCTAAGCTCGTGATGGGTGCCGAACTCGATCACCTCATCCCGGCGAACCAGGTGCGCGCTACTGCTGAAGCCTATGGCGTCGAACCCGTGATCTTCCCCGGCATGGGCCACGGCATCATGCTAGAGCGCGATTGGGAACACGTAGCCAGCGTGCTCAATGACTGGCTGATGGCTGTGGTGCCGGATGCACCCGCAGGTAAAACTTAAAGCGTATGTGAACGGTCGCTGCGAATAAACCCGGGAATGCGTAGTGATCCCGGTAAGTCCTTGGTGAGCAGAATCACTTTGAAAAATTCACCCATCTCGGCGGGCGATAGCAGCGTTTGAACTGCGTGCTGGGTGCGCACCGAGGCCGGGGTCATTTGTGTGGGGTCCGCCGGTTGTTCAGCGGCCAATAGATCGAGTAGGCCGGCATCCATGAGCCAGCCCGCCTGGGTGCAGTAACCCGTTACCTCAAGCCCTGCATCAAAACCCGCTTCGGCGATGGCAGTAAAGTCTACGTGGGCGGTGATGTCCTGCAGACCCGGCCAGTAGAACGGGTCGGGGTGGGCGCGGTGGCGGTAGTGGCACATCAGGGTGCCGCCGGTGCGCTCGTGGTGATAGAACTCGTGACGTGGAAAGCCGTAATCAATCAGTAGTAAGGCGCCCTGCTTCAGGCGCTGTGCCAGCGTGGTGATCCAGGCAGGGCCAGCCTCCGGTATTTCGGTGGTGTAGTCATCAGGCCAATCGTATTGGCTGGCGAGGGCGCGGATGTGTTCGGCCCGCTCCGGGCTGGTGTGACCGGGGGTGGTGATGAAGCGGATGCCATCATCTACGGTTTCTAAACTGACGCCTAGGCGCTGTCCGTGGCCATCTTTCCAGTGCACCAGCTCTACGGGCATGGCGTCGAGTACTTCGTTACCGACGAGTACGCCTTCAATGCTGTCGGGCAAACTGCTCAGCCAGTGAATGCGATCCATGAGGTGTGGCACGGTGGCTTGCAGATGCTGACGCTGGCGTTCGGCCAGTTCGGCTGAGAGTTCCAGAATGTCGTAGCGCTCGGGCAACTGGCCCACGGCTTCGAGCGCTTGCAGTAAGTCTCCCGCCAGTTTGCCGGTACCGGCGCCCGCTTCGGTAACGTGGGGTTTGCTGGCTGCCAGGATGGGGGCAATGGTGTTGGCGAGGGTACGGCCAAACAGCGGGGTCATTTCCGGGCCGGTAACAAAGTCTCCTGCTGCGCCGAATTTATGGGCACCACCGCTGTAGTAGCCCAGACCCGGTGCATAAAGCGCCAGCGCCATATAGTCACTAAAGGGAATCCAGCCCCCGGCTGTGTCGATAGCCGCCAGAATGCGGTTACAGAGTGCCTGGCTATGCGCCTGAGCCTCGGTGTCCGGTTGCGGCAAAGGATCTTGCCCACGGGGCGAGGCTGGCTGGATGATGGGGGGCAGTGACATGGTGCGTGGATAGTTACTTAGGTTGCAGTAGAGCAGGAGGATAGCGCATGCGACAATACGCGTCATTCTTATTGCTGAAACGCCTTATTGATTGTGACTTCTGCCGCCATGCCATCGACTAATGCCCCTGTGATGCTAATCACCGGCGCGGCGCGCCGTGTGGGTGCGGCGATTGCTATGGCGCTGCATGCCAGCGGGGCACGCATTGCCTTGCATACGCGCCAATCGGTAGCAGATGCTGAAGCTCTGGCCGCTCAGTTAAACGCCGTGCGGGCCGATTCGGCGCTGGTGGTGACGGCCGATCTGCTGGATACGACGAGCATTGCACCTCTGGTGGACTCTGTCGTTGCCCAGTTTGGCCGGCTGGATGGCCTGGTGTGCAACGCCTCTTCGTTCTTCCCCACGCCGCTGGGGCAGATTAGCGAGACGGATTGGCACGATCTGGTGGGCAGTAATTTCAAGGCACCGCTGTTTCTGGCGCAGGCCGCTGCACCGCATTTGCGGGCAGTGGGCGGGAGCATTATCAATATCACCGATATTCATGCCGAGCGGCCATTGGCGGGGTACCCGCTCTATGCCGCAGCCAAGGGCGCATTGCTCACGCTGACGCGTGCTCTGGCCATTGAGCTGGCGCCGGAAGTGCGTGTGAACGCAGTAGCGCCTGGCCCGATTCTGTGGCCAGAAGACGGCCAGTTTGCCGATGCTGATCGCCTGGCGATTGTGCAACACACTTTACTCAAGCGTGCCGGTACGCCGGAAGACATTGCCCGGACGGTGCGCTTTCTCATGCTAGATGCGCCGTACATTACGGGGCAGGTTATTAATGTTGATGGGGGTCGCAGCGCCCATCTGGCTACTTGAATCATGACGAATCAAACCACCGAAGATCTTTCGCAAACTATTCTGAAGCTCCGCCGTTTTATTGAAAACCGCGTGGGTAAGGCCATTGGCGATTACAAGATGATCGAAGATGGCGACACGGTAATGGTGTGTCTGTCGGGCGGTAAGGATTCATATACCTTGCTGGATGTGCTGTTGGCGCTGCGTAAACGCGCGCCCATCGACTTCCGCATCATTGCGATGAATCTGGATCAGAAGCAACCGGGGTTTCCGGCGGACGTGTTGCCGAATTATCTGGAAAAGCTGGGTGTGGAACACCGTATCGTGACGCAGGACACCTACTCGATTGTTAAAGAGAAAGTGCCTGAGGGTAAGACCACGTGTTCGCTGTGCTCACGCCTGCGTCGCGGCATTATCTACAAGACGGCCAGCGAGCTGGGCGCCAACAAAATTGCGCTGGGCCATCACCGCGATGACATTGTGCACACGCTGTTTCTGAATATGCTGTTTGGTGGCAAGCTGAAGGCCATGCCGCCGAAGCTGGTAACCGACAACGGCGACTTCATGGTGATTCGTCCAATAGCTTATGTGCCGGAAGTGGATATTGCCCGCTACGCCCGCGGTGTAGGCTTTCCGATTATTCCGTGTAACCTGTGCGGCACTCAGGAAAACCTGCAACGCCAGAAAATCCGCGAGATGATGGCCGATTGGGATCAGCGTTATCCGGGACGCACCGAGTCGGTGATGACGGCGATTCAGAATGTGGTGCCGTCACATCTGGGTGATCGTAGTTTGTTTGATTTCGAAGGCTTGCAGATGGGCAATGCAGATGCCATTCCGGGTGGCGGTGATATTGCCTTTGATAGCGAGAACTATGACACCGAGCCTTGTGAAACGCCTGCAGCGAGTGATGAGCAGGTGATTACTTTTGGTAAACCATCTGCACGCTAGCGCTTAGATCGACGGGTCGTCGATCTCGTCTAACGGAATTGCGTGCGGTCGATCTAGCGCCAGTGCGCGCTGTGCGCTTTTCGCAGCCACGTCTTCCTGCACAAGTACTTCCTGCTGCTGACGCGAAATAAACTCTTCCAGACTATCGATGCCACGGAATTGCAGAATGGTATTGCGCACGGCGGCTTCGAGCAGCACGGCCAGGTTGCGGCCGGCGGCCACTGGAATGTTAACTTTACGAATGTCAATGCCAAGAATTTCTTGCGTCTGTGCTTCAAAGGGCAGGCGCGGGGTGTCGGCAGTACCCGGTTGCTGACGATGCAGGTGCACGATGAGCTTGAGGCGCATCTTGCGACGCGATGCGGTTTCGCCAAAGATGGTGCGGATATTAAGTAGACCTAGGCCGCGCACTTCAAGGAAGTCGCGTAGCAGGCTGGGGCAGCTTCCGAAGATGACGTTCGGTGCAACGCGCGTCAGCTCCACCACGTCATCAGCGACGAGGCCATGACCACGTGAGATCAGCTCAAGTGCGAGTTCGCTTTTGCCGGAGCCAGAGTCGCCGGTGATCATCACACCCATGCCCAGAACGTCCATAAAGACGCCGTGCAGGTTGGTGGTGGTGCCTAGCTTTCTGGCAAGGTAATGGCGCAGCTGATCAATAACGACCGAACAAGAAAGCGTTGAGGAGAATAGTGGCGTGCCAGTTTTTTCACAGGCTTCGCGCAGCTCGTCGAGTACCGGAAGGTTATCGGCAACGATGATGGCGGGCGGCGCAGCCTGGCAGAGATCTTCAAAAACGGATTGGCGGCGTTGTGCGCGCGTGCGCAGCGCCCACTTCTGCTCGGCCGAGCCAACGACCTGGAGCCGATCCGGGTGAATGATGTTCAGGTGACCGACAATGTCCGAGCCGTAGGCATCGGTTTCCACCAGCCGTATGCTGCGGTTACAGCCGATACTGCCAATCCAGCTCAGCGCCAGCCGATCCTTATGGGCCTCGTAAAGCTGTGCGACGGTGAGCTCTTTCATGGTGTCTGTGTGGCTTATTAATTGCTGGCGAAAAGTTTGAGCATCTCTGCAGCATCGGTGCTGCTGCGCAATTTGTCACGAAAATCCGGATCCGAAAAACCCTGGGCGAGTTCAGATAGCAGCTGCAGATGCTCTTCAGTGCTTTGTTCGGGCACCAGCAGAAAAAAAGCGAGATCCACCGGGCGGTTATCCGGCGCATCGAAAGGAATCGGGGTGCCTAGGCGATAGAACATGCCGGCGACTTGCTTGAGGCCTTTAAGTCGGCCGTGTGGAATGCCAACGCCCTGGCCTAGGCCCGTAGAACCTAGCTGCTCACGCATTTTGAGGCAGTCTTCGACAGTTGTGCTGTTGATGCCAAGACGCTGGCCAAGGGCAAGGGCAGCTTCTGTAAAGAGGGCTTCCTTGGTGGTTGGCTTGGCGCTCAGGATAATCGCATCCTGCGTCAGTAGTTGGGCGATAGCATTCATTCAATAAAAGGCGGGCACATTGCTGTGCCCGCCCATCCGTAAAAGTTATTCTTCCAGATGGCTGGCGACCGTTTGGCCCCGTCCGTGATCCTGAATCTTCTGCTTGTATTTCTGGACCTGACGATCAAGCTTGTCGGTGAGGTCATCAACCGCAGCATACAGGTTCGGGTCGGTACTTTCGACAAAAATATCTTTACCCGGAACGTGCAGCGTTACTTCAGCTTTCTGGTTCAGTTTTTCTACGCTAAGCACGACATGCATGTCGATAACGTGATCGAAATGTCGCGTGACCTTTTGCAACTTCTGGCCGACGTATTCGCGGATAGCGGGACTAACTTCCAGATGATGACCACTGATTTGCAGATTCATACTGCCTCCTCTAAAGGGTCTTGCGCAAACTGGCGGTGGGGAGACCCATCGCCTCACGGTATTTTGCTATGGTCCGGCGTGCTACGACAATGCCTTCGGCACTAAATTGATCACAAATTTGTTGATCCGAGAGTGGTTTTTTGGGATTTTCACCCCCGATCAACTGCTTGATTCGGGCTTTTATGGCCGTGGCAGAGGCTGCGCCGCCGTCATCGGTGCCAACGTGGCTGCCAAAAAAGTATTTAAATTCAAAGACTCCGCGCGGGGTGGCCATGAATTTCTGGGAGGTCACCCGGGAAATGGTCGATTCATGGAGCCCCAATTGGTCCGCAATTTCCCGTAGGACCAGCGGACGCATGGCCAACTCCCCTTTTTCAAAAAAAGCGGCCTGTTCGCTGACGATTGCTTGAGCAACCCGTTCGATGGTTTCGAACCGTTGCTGGATATTCTTGATGAGCCAACGTGCTTCTTGTAGTTGACCACTGAGTCCGCTGTGGCCGCCGCTGGCCTGACCGAGCAGGCCGGCATAGAGACGATTGATTTTGAGTCGGGGCAACGCGTCTGGATTAGTCGTTGCGGTCCAGCGCGCGGCGTGGGTGCTTTCGATTTTGCGAACGAGCACATCAGGAATGATGTACGGGCTGGCATCATCGAGGAAGCTATGGCCCGGGTGTGGATTCAGGCTGCGGATCAGCGCTTGTGCATCACGCAGGGCATCGTCATCGGCACCAGTTTTGCGGCGTAGCAGTACAAAGTCCCGTTGCGCTAATGCCGGCAGATAATCTGTCACCAGTGTGCGGGCAAGAGTGGCTGTCGGATCAGATAGATCTTTCAGTTGCAGCAGCAGGCATTCGGTGAGTGTGCGGGCGCCCACGCCAGGTGGGTCTAGTTCCTGCAGGCGCATGAGCGCGGCTTCGAGTTCGGCGATGGTGACAGTTTCATCATCCGGCAGGGCGGTGAGAATTTCATCGAGGCTGCTGGTGAGATAACCCCGCTCATCAAGGGCCTCGATCAGAATGCGAACCAGAGCCTGTTCTCGCCAGCTACAGCGCTGCAGACCGGCTTGCGCCAGTAGGTGCTCACGTAACGTGATAGCGCTGCTGTCGGCCTGTTCATAATCGTTATCCCCATCATCGCCGCCAGAACCGGCATAAGCGTAGGGGCCTTCGTCCATATCCATCGGACTGGATTGCTCGAAGGCTTCGGCGGTATCGGGCATGTTATCGGTGCCCGCCTCTGTGGTTACTTCCTGGGCGTTTTGATGATGCTCATCATGCGAGGGTGATGCCGAGTGCGCGTTTTCAGCCTCGGATGCTTCGTCGCCATCTTCTGTATCTTCGCGCTCAAGCATCGGGTTTTCGGCCAGCGCCTGAGCAACCTCTTGTTGCAGTTCGACCGACGAGAGTTGCAGCAGTCTGATCGACTGTTGCAATTGCGGGGTCATTGTCAGGTGCTGCGTGCCCTTGAGTTGCAGGCTGGCCTTCATGGTGTTCCGATACGTTGTACTGCGCAGGACTGCATTAAATTACAGGCGGAAGTGCTCACCCAGATACACCTGACGAACCGCTTCGTTGTTGATGATTTCATCGGGGCTGCCTGATGCCAGTACGGTGCCTTCACTAATGATGTAGGCGTGGTCCGTAATGCCCAGGGTTTCGCGCACGTTGTGGTCGGTAATCAGCACACCGATGCCGCGCTCTTTGAGGAAGCGGATGATCTTTTGAATCTCAAGGACGGCAATCGGGTCGACGCCAGCGAAGGGTTCATCCAGCAGAATGAAACGTGGCTTGGTAGCCAGCGCGCGGGCGATTTCTACACGGCGGCGTTCGCCACCGGAGAGGGCTGCGGCACGGCTATGCCGGATGTGCTGAATAGCCAGCTCATCGAGCAGGGTTTCCAGGCGGTTGTGTTCTTCATCGGCACCGAGTTTTTGTAGCTGCAGTACGGCCAGAATATTTTCTTCGACGGTCAGCTTGCGGAAGACAGAGGCTTCCTGCGGTAGATAGGAAATACCCATGTGTGCCCGTTGGTGAATGGGCAGATGCACGAGCTCTTCGCCCGCCAGCGTGATGGTGCCACCATCAGCCGGTACCAGGCCGACCACCATATAGAAGCAGGTGGTTTTGCCCGCACCATTCGGCCCCAGCAGCCCAACCACCTGGCCAGCAGCTACGTCGAAAGACACGTCCTTAACGACGGTGCGCTTACGGTAAACCTTGCGTAGGTTCCGGGCAGAAAGAATGGCGGGCTTGGCGTCAGTCATGGTGTGGGTCAGTGTGATTGAGCAGGGTGGT
The DNA here is from genome assembly GCA_051006675.1 of Fluviibacter sp. Taxonomy (GTDB): domain Bacteria; phylum Pseudomonadota; class Gammaproteobacteria; order Burkholderiales; family Rhodocyclaceae; genus Fluviibacter. The sequence goes on along the minus strand of JBPCSW010000107.1, from coordinate 1,082 downwards.
CAGGCGGTAACAGTATCGGACAGATCGTCTTCGTTGGCGGCGCCGCCGCTGCGAATGACTTGCTGGATTACCCGCATATTAAAGCCGCGGCTGGCCAGATGGCGCGTTTGTTTCATGCGTTCATTCATGTCGGCGGGTGGCTGACCGAATTTTCTGAGCCACAGATCACGGCAACGCGTTAGTTCGTCGGGCTGTTCGGCGATGACGGCGGCAATGGTATCGCGATCAATGCCCTTCTGTGCCAGTTCCTGTTGCAGGCGGGTATTGCCATAGCGCGGTGCACGTAAGCGGGTGCGCATTTCTGCGTAACGATCGTCAGAGAGCATCTTCCGCTTTTCCAGATCGTCGAGCAGCGCATTCACTTCGGCTTCGGTGGGTGCGACATAATCATCTTCAACCGCGAATTGTTCGAAAACATCCCGCGTGTTGCCGGGCGAGCGGCGCTTGGGTCGTGGCACAGGTCGGCTGAGGAGTTTGGTAGCCAGCTCCTGACGGGCATACTCGCGCCGCGCCAGAAGGCGCAGCGCACGAGCACGCAGGTCGTCAGCCGTGGCAGCCAATCTCTCCGGCCTCGCTCGACTTAAGCGTCGTTTCCATCGGCGGCTGGTGCTGCGCCACCAATGGTGATGCCAGCGGCTTCCATGATCTTGGCTTCGATTTCCTTGGCCATTTCCGGACGGGTCTTCAGGAACTCGCGGACATTGTCTTTACCCTGACCGATTTTTTCGCCGTTGTAGGCGTACCAGGCACCGGCTTTGTCGACGATCTTGTGTTCGACACCCAGTTCGATGATTTCGCCTTCGCGCGAAATACCTTCGCCGTACAGAATGTCGAAGATGGCTTCGCGGAACGGGGGCGCCACTTTGTTTTTGACGACCTTAACGCGGGTTTCTGAACCAACCACTTCATCACCACGCTTGATGGCGCCGATGCGGCGGATGTCCAGACGCACCGATGCGTAGAACTTGAGCGCGTTACCGCCGGTGGTGGTTTCAGGGTTGCCGAACATGACACCGATCTTCATGCGGATCTGGTTCATGAAGATGACCAGTGTATTTGTCTTCTTGATGCTACCGGTGAGC
>JBPCSW010000106.1:0-3589 GCA_051006675.1 Fluviibacter sp. | reverse complement strand
TGACGCATTCCGCAATCAAGAAGCGCGTGCGGGCGTGCGATCACGCTTGCAAGGCCAACAAGCGGAAGCAGCGCAAGCCGCTGCCGAAGCTGCAGCACGTCAGCCAACGCGTGGTGGATCAATCATCGACATTGACCCCATCACCGGCAAGATGACGCTCGGCGCTGAAGGCACAGCAGGCATGACGCCTAACGTTCAAGTGATTGAGAGCACTGGCTCGGCATTGGCATCCGCCGCCCGCAAGATCGCTGGCGCGCCTGTTGAGACGACCGAGACTAAGTTCGCAAACTATCTGACCAAAAAAGGTACGCCTGTTGTTCGTCAGACCGGCCAGACGACATCGGTTGAACGCGGCGCATCGCGCGCATTTGATCTGACGGCTGAAGAAAAGATTGCGTGGGGCAAGACGCGCGCTGACATCGTTGAAGTGTCACCTGAGCTGGCTAAGCTGTCCGACAAGGACATTCTGAACCGCATGGGCGACCGCAAGCTCGCGCAAGAGACTGTCGATAAGGCACGTCAGAAAGCGCAGATGTTTGATGATTTGGCCAAGCGCATGGAAAGCGAACAGGCCAAACGCGATGCTGCAATTAAGCGTGATCAGATGCTAGACTTAGCCGACATATTGGAGGAAAATATGCGCGCGCCACGTCCAGTATCATCAGGCGGTCAAGGGCCTAAGACGCGCGCGTTCAAGCGTAACCAGTTATCTGGTGAAAACAAGAACATGCTGCGCATAGATATCAACGGCGTTGGCCAAAAGGAATAAGAGATGGCATCACTTTCACCCCCACCAAAGCTGCAGTTCTTCGGATCTGACGGGCTGCCGCTCGTCGGCGGTAAGTTGTACACCTACGCGGCTGGTACGACCACGCCGTTGGCCAGCTACACCGACCACACAGGCGTCACCGAGAACACCAATCCAGTCATTTTGGACTCGAACGGTGAGGCCAGCGTCTGGTTGCCTGACACCACCAGCTACAAATATGTTTTGAAGACTGCCGACGATGTCACGCTGTACACCGTCGACTACATTTCGGTGCCAGTTACGACCAATTCGTTCGCTTCGCCACCTGTCATCGGTAGCGGCACGCCCAACGCCGCGACGTTCACCACTTTGAACGTCACTGGCGCGGCCATCTTTGAGAGCACCGCTGACTTCACAGACCCTGTGACGTTTGATTCGACGGTTGAGATCGCAGGCAAGTTGACCCTCGACGCCACCAGTGCTTTGAAGCTCAACGTCGGCACAACAGCGCAGCGCCCTGCGTCGCCTGTGGATGGTGACATCCGCTACAACAGCACAATCGCCAAGTACGAAGGCTACAGCGGCAGCGCGTGGGGTCAGTTGGGTGGCGGCGCCACTGGTGGTGGATCGGATACGATTTTCATTTTGAATGGCCAAACCGTCACAACCGATTACACTATACCGACCAGCTACAACGCTGGTACATTTGGTCCTGTGTCAATCGCATCTGGCGTCACGGTGACTGTGTCCACTGGCAGCGTTTGGACCATTGTTTAAGGATACGAGATGGCTTACGGAACTCTTAAATCGGATGTTGTGCAGTCAAGCACTGCTGGCACACCGCCTCAGTTCAATGATGGCAACGGTACTCAAACGGGTACGCTTTGTCGTGCTTGGGTGAACTTTAACGGCACTGGTACTGTGGCTATTCGTGCATCGTTTAATGTGTCTTCTATCACGGACAACGGTACGGGAAGTTACACGGTAAATTACACTACTGCGATGCCAGATACAAACGCTTCAGTAAACGTAGTTGGTGCGGCTGGTACATCTGCCTCAGGGTTGCGGGTATATGGTTTAAGCTCCACATTATCTGCAAGCTCGGTTACTGTTTTTTCCGCTTACATTTCATCGACAGGTGGTTCTTCAACACCAGAAGATGAGCCTGTAATGTGTGTTTCAGTATTCCGCTAAGAGGCCAACATGACAACAACAATCAACGCATCCCCTTCAAACGGAATTGTCCAGACTGCTGATGGCTCTGGAGTGATGAAGCTACAGTCAAACGGCGTGACCACCAATGCTTTGGCTTGGGCTAATTGGAATGGCTATACAGCAGTAACAGTAGGTGCTACGTACAATGTAAGCAGTATTACGCGAGTTTCAGGTGGTATTTACACAATAGCTTTTACAAACGCGATGGCGAATACAAATTATGCTATGGCTGGGTCAAGCAATAATACAACCAATATGTATGGTGTATTTGTTAACGGACCTTTTTCTGGAAGCCCAACGCTTAAAACCACAACTCAACTTCAAGTAACAACTGTTTCAAACGGCGGTACAGCAGACTGCGCTGAAATCAATGTTGTAATTTTTGGAACTTAAGGAAACATCATGGCACAAGTAATCATCTTCACAAACGACAACGGTGGCGTGAGCGTCTGCATCCCCACAGGCGAGCTGGACATCCAAGCCGTCAAAGCCAAAGATACGCCGAGCCACTCGATCATCGTTCAAGACTATGAACTGCCACAAGCAGACAATGACTTTTTCAATGCTTGGGAGCTTAACGCTGGCGCTGTAACGGTGAATCTCGACAAAGCCAAGGAACTGACCAAACAGCGTCTTCGTGCTGAACGTGAGCCTTTGTTGGCTGCACAGGATGTACTGTTCCAACGTGCTTTGGAATCTAGCGCTGACACTTCCGCAATCGTGGCTGAGAAGCAACGTCTGCGTGATGTGACTAGCTTGGCTGACGGTTGCACTACAACCCAAGAACTGCGGGAGTTGACAGTATGACAATGACCCTTTCTGGCACAACAGGTGGCATCGGAGTCATTGGCTCTGGTACTGCTGTCGCCTCTACATCAGGCACTAGCATTGACTTCACCAGCTTGCCTGCTGGTTTGAAGCGTATTACTGTTGTTTTTAATGGCGTGTCTTCCAGTGGCGTTTCGCCAATTCTGATTCGGTTAGGTTATGGAGCTACTACTTTCGTAACTTCTGGTTATTCTGGCGGTGGCGGGTACATAATTAACAACGGTAGTTCAGGCAATTACGCCGCTACAGATGGCTTCAGTCTTGGATCGTACGCAGCTCAAGCGGCAGCGTTGCTATCTGGGACTATGACTTTGATTAACATTTCAGGAAACATTTGGGTTTGCTCAAGTGCAATTGGTAGCCCAGCATTACTGCTTAGTGCTGTTGGCGGTGGAAACGTAACTTTGTCTGGTGCACTTACTGCGATCCGTTTAACTACTGCCGGTGGCACAGACACCTTTGACGCTGGTTCAATCAACATCTTGTATGAGTGATTCGGTGGAGACAAAGTTGGCAGTGCATGAAGCCATCTGCGCTGAGCGCTACCAACGCATCGATGGTCAACTGACCAGCGGGGAGAAGCGCATGGCCAAGATCGAGTACTTGCTGTACGCGGTCATGGCCGCGGTGCTTCTCGGCCCAGGCGTGGCTGCTGAATTTGTAAAGAAGCTGCTAGGCTTGTGATGTGCTTGATCCTGTCTCCATTGGTCTTGCTATCAAGGCAATGCAGGCAGCCTATTCGGGCATTCAGTACTGTTGCGAAGCTCTGGCAGACGGTAAAGTCCAAGTTCAAAAAAT
>JBPCSW010000105.1:0-2854 GCA_051006675.1 Fluviibacter sp. | reverse complement strand
GCATGCAGCACAATGGTGCGCGCTTTTTTGCAATCATCGCCGTCTTCCGGCAGCTGGGTGTTGTTCTTGGCTTTGGCCGACTGACTGCCCGCCGTGATGACGCCATCTGCCCAATCCGCATTGTCAATAATCTGACGGATGTCGTTCACCTGCTGTTTGGTGAGTACCTGCGGAATGCGTAAGAGCATGATGGCGTCCTTTCGTGACGTTAGAACTTGTACGTCAGACCCAGCTGGAATGCCTGGTAGGTACCGGGCACGGCGAAGCCGCCGTTTTCGTAGAGCGAGACGTAGTTGGTGGTATTGAAAAGGTTGTATGCATTGAGGCGCACGGTGTATTGCTTGGCGTCGTACTGGAGCAGACCATCGACTGTTGCCTGTGCCTGCACCCAGTTTGGTGCGTTATATGCGGCACCCGTCTGACCATAGACATTGCGTCGCCCCATGCCGTTGACCCCGCCACCAATCTTCCAGCCGTAGGGCAGCTGATAGGTGGTCCACACGTTGAAGGTATAAGGTGTTGCATTCGAAGGCGTCTTCCCGACCATTTGCGTGGCTAGCGGATTCGCCGGAATATCAATGCGAGAGTCCATCAGGCCGATACCACTGAAGACATCCCATTTTTCTGTGATGCTACCAGTGACTTCAAATTCCAGGCCGTCGGTATGACGACGCTGAGACCGGAGCTGTGCTGTGCTTTCCAGATCGGTATTACGTTCGTAATTCTTCACCTGGTGATACGCCGTGGCACGGAACGAAAGACCCAGATCATTGATGTCGCCCTTGTAACCAATTTCTGTCAGCTCACTGGTTTCTGCAGGCAGCGCTGCGCCAGCCGATAGCTGATAGAGGTCAGCCGTTGGGCTGAACGAATCACTCCAGGACAGATAGAAGGTACCGAAGTTCGGCATCGGTTCATAGAGCAGACCAGCGCGGTAGCTGGGCGATGAAAAATCCAGCCCCTGGTTTTTTAACCCGGTACTTGAGTTTGGCTGGTTGTAAATAGCGCTTAACCAGTCGTTCCGTAGGCCGCCCATCACTTTAACGCCACGGGTTAGCTCGATCATGTCCTGCCCATAGATGGCGTAAGAATTCGACTGATAGGCAAAAACCGAGCTTGGGGTTTTAACCAGGTTGGCGTAGCCATTCTGACAAACATCACGAACGAGGTTATTGTTATTGACTGTAATCCAGCCGGTGTTGCTCGTTCTGTAGGTTGGCTGGCAACCTGTACTGTTATAGCTATAGCGATAGACGTGTTCACGGTAGTACTCAACGCCGGCGAGCAAGGTATGGCCCAAACCCCAGGTGCTCGCTGTTTTATTGAAGTCGGACTGGAAGGCCAGTGTTTCTTCATTAGCACCACGGGGTGGCGCAAGGCTTAAGGTTTGCACAGGATAAGGGTTATTAACATTGGGATCTGTACTCGATGAGTTTTGCCCTCTACCTTTATTTGCCCATAGAGACCGGGTGTAGTTCGAGTACTTGAGTTTAGTGATCAGCGATGTGTCTTTGTCAAAGCTGTAGTTCTGGCTCAGCGTACCGAACTGGGTGACGTTGTTTTCGATGTCGGCAATGGTGCCGCTGAACGTTGAACCAGGGACGTTAACTGGATTATGCGATACGGAATTAAAGCCGATGCCGTAATCGGGCACCAGGTTAGTTTTAAGGTAATAGTAGCTGGCGTCGATCTGGTTATAGGTACCGATACCCCATGAATACGTGGGTGCCACACCCTGAGTATGGTTAGTCACCTGATTACGCGAGCTGCCCGAATCCTGCACTACGGCATTGATCCGGAATGCCGAGCTTTGCTCCCGGTCGATGACAAAGTTAACGTCGGCCGTGCTTCGGAAGTAATCGAAGCTACCACCGATCACGCTCACGTTGCTCTTGTTATCCATAAACGCTTTTTTGAAGACCTGGTTGATCACACCACCGGCCTGGCCACGACCAAAAAGCATGGAGGCGGAACCGCGCAACACTTCGATGGCGGCATCATTAAACACGTCGCGGTTGTACTGCGCGGTATCGCGGATACCATCCACATACATATCACCAAAGGTGTAGAAGCCGCGGATGTTGATGTTGTCACCAATACGGCCGCCCTCACCCGAGTTGAAGGTGACGCTAGGTACGTTCTTCATGGCCTCTTCCAGGGTGGTGGCGTTCTGGTCTGTCAGCAGGGTATCGGGGACGATGGTGATGGCCTGCGGCACCTCTGCTACGTCCTGCTCGAACTTACCCGCCTTGGTGGTTTTAACCGTGTAGCGGTTAATTTCCAGACCATCGGCTTGCGCCCGCACCTGCACCTCTTTGAGGGTTTGCATTTCTTCCTGGCTCTGGCCCAGTGCGGTGAGTGGTGTGACCATCAATGCGGCGATAGTGGCACCCAAGGTGGTGATACGTTGTGTTTTTTGTGTCGATTCAACACGCGTCGACAATGTCGCTCGCTGTTTGATTTTCTGACGGTGTTTCTGCGTTTTCATGCAATGCTCCATAGCCATATCACCCCTGAGATTCGGGGTGATTAATTGGCTGGCTGCATCGCGGAGGCATTGACCTCTGTACGGCTGGCTACATCAAATTGTTTTTAATTCAGCGATAACCGCCGGGGCCACCGCCAATACTGGTCATGCCGGTTTCGGCCATGAGTTCTTCGTTCTCCACATCGGCGTCCGGGTTGACGGTGGTGTCGTTGGCGTAATGAACGGCGCCGGTATGCGAACAACCACTAATAAAACTGGCGGCCATGAGTAGGACGAGGCTGTGACGAAGATTGAGTTGTTCTTTCATGATGATCACTTGGTGAGGATGAGTTTGCCGAGGCGTGTTGCACGCAGCACGTAGCTAAC
>JBPCSW010000104.1:0-2907 GCA_051006675.1 Fluviibacter sp. | reverse complement strand
TTGCGGGGAGTGGTGTTCGCCCAGGCTTTCCTGGAATTTGCGCAGCAGTTCTTTCTGCTCGCTATTCAGGTTAACCGGGGTTTCCACAACGACGTGTACATAGAGGTTACCGGCCACGCCGCTGCGCATGCCGGTAACACCCTTGCCGCGTAAGCGGAAGATTTTGCCGGTTTGGGTTTCGTCGGGGATGCGCAGGCTGGCGGTGCCATCGAGCGTGGGGACGTCGATGTCGCCGCCGAGTGTGGCGGTGGTCATGGTGATGGGGATTTCGCAATGCAGGTCGTCGCCATCGCGCGTGAAGAGTTCATGCTGACGCAGGCTGATCTGTACGTAAAGGTCGCCTGACGGGCCGCCGTTGACACCAGCTTCGCCTTCGCCCGATAGTCGGATGCGATCACCGTCGTTAACGCCCGCCGGGATTTTGATCTCCAGGGTTTTGTTCTCCCGCTTGCGGCCACGGCCGTGGCAGTCGGTGCACGGGTCTTCGATAACTTTGCCCGAGCCATGGCAATGTGGGCAGCTCTGCTGCACCGAGAAGAAGCCCTGTTGCATACGAACCTGGCCGCTACCTTTACAGGTGCCGCAGGTCGTGGCGCTGGTGCCGGCTTTGGCACCACTGCCTTTACAGGTGCCGCAATTGATTTCGGTAGGAATGCGGATGCGAGTTTGCGAGCCTTTGGCCGCTTCTTCCAAGGTGATTTCGAGGTCGTAGCGCAGATCGGCACCTCGATAAACCTGGCTGCGGCCACCACGGCCACCGCCGCCCCCAAAACCACCACCGCCACCGCGGAAGATCTCTTCGAAGATGTTGCCGAAGTCAAAGCCACCGGCACCGCCGCCGAATCCGCCGTGCCCCATGGAAGGGTCTACGCCGGCGTGGCCATACTGGTCGTAGGCGGCGCGTTTGTTCGGGTCGGTGAGGATTTCGTAAGCCTCTTTGACCTCTTTGAATTGGGCTTCGGCTGATTTGTCGTCGGGGTTACGGTCCGGGTGGTATTTCATGGCCAGGCGGCGATAGGCTTTTTTAAGCTCATCATCGGAGGCGCCTTTGTTAACACCCAGAATTTCGTAGTAATCGCGTTTAGACATAGCAGTTCGGCTTTAGTTCGAATCAAATATTGAGAATGCAAAAGGGGGCAAGGTTACCCTGGCCCCCGCCGGATCGGTGATCCGGAGTTACTTCTTGTCTTTCACTTCGGTGAATTCAGCATCCACCACATCACCATCTGGTTGCTTGCCGGCATCGGTGTTGCCACCGGCAGCTGCACCTGGTGCGCCTTCAGCTTCACCACCGGCCAGTTGGGCCAGGGCTTGTGAGGCTTGCATGAGGGCTTCTGCTTTTTTCTCGATCTCGGCTTTGTCGGTGCCGCGGACAGCGTCTTCAACTTCCTTGGCAGCGGCTTCGATCTTGGCTTTTTCATCGGCTGGGACTTTGTCACCCAGTTCGTTCAACATCTTGCGGACGTTGTGAACCGCAGCATCGCCACCATTACGGGCATCGGCCAGTTCACGGGCTTTGTGATCTTCGGCCGCATTGGCTTCAGCATCTTTAACCATGCGCTGGATTTCCTCTTCCGACAGACCGGTGTTGGCTTTGATGGTGATCTTGTTTTCCTTGCCGGACTGCTTATCCTTGGCCGATACGTGCAGGATACCGTTCGAGTCGATGTCAAAGGTGACTTCGATCTGCGGCGTGCCACGTGGTGCCGAAGGAATACCTTCCAGGTTGAACTGACCCAGGCTCTTGTTGCCGTTGGCCATTTCACGCTCACCTTGCAGGACGTGGATGGTGACAGCGGACTGATTGTCATCAGCCGTTGAGAAGACTTGGCTGGCCTTGGTTGGGATGGTGGTGTTCTTTGGAATCAGCTTGGTCATTACGCCGCCCAGGGTTTCGATGCCCAGGGTGAGTGGCGACACGTCCAGCAGCAATACATCCTTAACGTCGCCTTGCAGCACGCCGCCCTGAACGGCAGCACCAACAGCAACCGCTTCGTCCGGGTTAACGTCTTTGCGTGGCTCTTTGCCGAAGACTTCCTTCACCTTGTCTTGTACCTTTGTCATGCGGGACATACCGCCCACCAGGATGACATCGCTGATGTCCGAAGCGGAGCAACCGGCATCTTTCATGGCGGTGACACAAGGGGCAATGGTGCGCTCAATCAGATCATCGACCAGGCTTTCAAACTTGGCACGGGTGATCTTCATCGTCAGGTGCTTAGGACCGCTGGCATCGGCCGTAATGTATGGCAGATTGATTTCGGTCTGTTGTGCTGACGACAGTTCGATCTTGGCTTTTTCAGCGGCTTCTTTCAGACGTTGCAGTGCCAGTACGTCGGTCTTCAGATCGGCACCGGATTCTTTCTTGAATTCGGTGACGATGTAGTCGATCAGACGCTGGTCGAAGTCTTCGCCGCCCAGGAAGGTGTCGCCATTGGTCGACAGCACTTCGAACTGATGCTCACCGTCGATCTCCGAGATGTCGATGATCGAGATATCAAACGTACCGCCGCCAAGGTCGAATACGGCGATCTTGCGATCACCTTCTTTTTTGTCCAGGCCAAAGGCGAGGGCAGCAGCGGTTGGTTCGTTGATGATGCGCTTAACATCCAGACCTGCAATACGGCCGGCATCTTTGGTGGCTTGACGCTGGCTGTCGTTAAAGTAAGCCGGCACAGTAATCACAGCCTCGGTGACTTCTTCACCCAGATAGTCTTCAGCGGCCTTCTTCATCTTGCGCAGCACTTCAGCAGATACCTGCTGCGGCGCCATTTTCTTGTCGCTCAATACTTCAACCCAGGCGTCACCATTGTCGGCCTTGGTGATTTTGAACGGCATTAGGCTGATGTCTTTCTGGACTTCTTTGTCTTCAAAACGACGACCAATCAGACGCTTGATGGCGTATAG
>JBPCSW010000103.1:0-9109 GCA_051006675.1 Fluviibacter sp. | reverse complement strand
AGGCAGGAATTCTAGTCATTGCAGCGGTCCATCTTGCACTGGTTGTCTGGATGCTCAAAGGACTCGCTGCCTTCAAACGGTCGCCTCAATTTACAGCGTTCTGGCAATCCCATATGGGATTGCAATGGATGGTTCGCCCGCTGGTGCTAGCGATGCTGGTAAATGTTCTCTTTATCCTGGGGCTGGTTTTTGTACCGGGATTATGGCATCTGCGCGAAATGCTCTTTCCGGGGGCTTTACTCGCTTTCTTCCTGATTGCGATTGATGCCGTCATTCTCTGGATGGATCATTTGTCCGAGTTGTATCAGAGTCAATCCGATAGCTCTGGGAGTGGCCTTGCTGGGATGTTTCCTGCATTTACCTTTGCCATGCTGAGTGTGGGCTTTTCTGCTTCTGCTGCGATGAGCCATCATAAAATAACCGCAGGGATTGGGTTTGTCGGTGCCGTGATCCTCATGGTTTTTGCCTTGTTTATTGCATCAGCGCATTTTGTGGTGCAGTTTCCGCGCATGATGAGCGATGGGGTTAAGCCGGCAGCCTCCGGTACGTTATGGATGGCTATTCCTATTTCGACCATTCTTGGAATTGCTGCATTCCGTTTGTTAATGAGCGCTCAGCATGTATGGGGTGCACAGGTTGGCAATGTGCTTCCGGCAGCGGTGCTTCTGTTGTTCTTGTCTGTGCAGGTCTTTTTTTATCTGCTTGGACGGGCTGTCATGAACCGAAATAATGGTTGGCGATATCTGGTCACAGAATCCCCTCAAGCAGCCAGCTTTTCTCTCATTTGTCCGGGTGTCGGGCTTTTTGTGATGGGTATGTTTGTTGTGTTCCGTGCCCTGATGCCGCTTGAAGTGGTTGATTCGGTGACGATGTGGCTGCCACTGATGCTGCTTATAGTGTTGCAGATGGCAACGTTTGGACTGTTTATCCGTTTGATGCGTAAAGCCATGCCCAAGGGTGCTCATTCATAATGAACTCTAGGGTGAGCGTTCATCGCAGTTGGTATAAATCCCTCTGGTTCTGGTTGTTTTTGTTTATTATTGTGCTCGCGCTGGCTAATTATTTTGCTGGCGCGTCTCCAGCTTGCCCCGGTTGTTGTCGGGTTTATTATTAGTCGTTAAACATTCTCCATGCCAAAGTTACATCGTAAATACTTCCACTTGGTTTTTTCCTTGGTCATGGGCGCCAAGATGGTCTTTGTGATGACCTTTTTCATCACGTTGATCAATCTTGGTTGGGTGGACGGATTTTTTGCCAGCTGGATGCGCGCATACGTGATTGCCTATTTTATTGCCGTACCGGTTATTTACTACATTGCACCTTTGGCAAGGCGATTTGCAGCGCGTTGGGTAGAAACGCCCTAATTCAAGTCATTTAGACTAGCCAGCGAGCGTTGGGTCGGGCAACATATCGAAACTTTTTGAGGTTTCGATGTCTGTATTACGTTTCGAGCTAACTGATGAGCAGGCCACATTAAATCTGGGTGCAGACATTGCCCAGGTATTGCCCCCTTTGCCGGAACGTTTTCTGATTGCACTGAATGGTGACCTCGGCGCAGGAAAAACGACCTTGGTCCGGGGTGTTTTGCGCGGATTAGCATATGAAGGGCGTGTTAAAAGTCCCACATACCCGTTGCTTGAAACCTACAAACTTACCGGGTTTTTACTCAATCACTTTGATCTTTACCGCCTGGAATCGCCCGAGGCGCTAATCGAAGCAGGCTTTGAAGAAAACCTCAGCGGATCGGGTGTTAGTTTTGTGGAATGGCCAGATCGTGCCGGCCAGTATTTACCGAAGATTGATTGGAACATTGCGATCACGGATTCGGTTTCGGGTGGGCGGTCTCTGGCTATTGAGGCGCATTCTGAGCAGGGTGAGGCATGCCTAAACCGCCTCGTTTAAACATGGGCTCCAGCGAAATAAAGCGTCGATCCTTTTTAAGGGGTGCCGGTTCGCTGTTGCTTTTAAGCGTGACGCCCGTAGGTGCTATGGCAGCGGCGACGGCATCGTCCATTGTGGCGGTGCGCGTCTGGCCAGCAGAGGATTACACGCGGGTGACGATCGAGCACAAAGGCATGGTCAAGTTTACCCAGAGCGTGGTGCATAACCCCGAGCGTCTTGTTGTAGACATTGAGGGCATTGAACTTAATAACGTACTGAAAAGCCTGGGCGACAAGGTGGGGCCGAATGATCCCTATATTCGTCAGTTGCGGGCTGCTAATTACAAGCCGGGCGTCGTTCGGCTGGTGATGGATCTCAAGAGCGAGGTGGCGCCACAGGTATTTAATCTGCCGCCTGTGGGCGATTATCAGAGTCGTTTGGTAAAGGATATTTATCCCACGGTGCCAACAGACCCGCTAATGCAATTGGTCACCGGTAAACAGCCAGCTGTCACGCCACCTAAAGAAATGCCTAAGGCTGAAGTAGCCAAGGTGGACTCGACGAAACCGTTACCTGAAAAGCCTATTCAGGTTGAACGACCGGTCGTCAGCGAGCCTGACCCAACGCCTAAATTCGCTGAAAAACAGCCTGAGGTACCGGCAAAGTCCGGTAAAAAATCAGGTCGCATGGTGACGATCATGCTGGACCCAGGGCATGGTGGTGAAGACCCCGGGGCAATTGGTGCGCGTGGTTCGATGGAAAAGAACGTGACGCTGTCGATTGCTCGCCGCTTGCGTGAACGTATCGAAAGTGACCCGAATATGCGGGCGGCGTTAACACGTGATGGCGACTTCTTTGTGCCGTTGGGAACACGCGTCCAGAAGGCGCGCAAAGCCAGAGCGGATCTGTTTGTCTCGATTCATGCCGATGCCTGGATTAAACCGGAAGCACGGGGTTCATCGGTATTTGTACTCTCGGAGAAGGGTGCTTCCAGTGCGGCAGCACGTTATCTGGCCCAGAAAGAAAATGAGGCGGATAAGGTAGGTGGTGTTAATTTCACAGTATCTGACCCCCATCTTGCACGAACGCTCATGGATCTGACGCAAACAGCCACGCAAAATGACAGTATGAAGCTGGGCAAGTCTGTGTTGTCGAATCTGGGTAGCGTGAATGCGCTTCATAAAGCTTCGGTGGAACAGGCTGGCTTTGCCGTGCTTAAAGCACCGGATATTCCTTCAGTCTTAATCGAAACGGCCTTTATTTCAAATCCTGAAGAAGAAAAGCGTCTTAATGACGAGGAATACCAGGATAAGTTGGCCGAAGCGATCATGCGAGGCATTCGTCAGTATCTGGCACGAAATCCGGTACAAACAGGGTCTCGTAGCGGTTAAAACACCCCGCTAAGCCTTATAATGCAGGGTTTTCTTATTAAACCCTGCGCCCTGATCCTATGCGCGTATTCCGCGGACTGAACTCGCCCGCCAAGAGCCCTGCAGCTGTGACCATTGGTAATTTTGATGGTATGCATCGCGGGCACCAGGCACTTTTGCGTCAGCTTAAGGCTGAGGCAGAGTTGCGTGGGTTGCAGCCATCCGTGTTGACGTTTGCGCCACATCCGAGAGAATTTTTTGCCCGTAAGCTTGGGAAAGGTAATGCGCCTAAGGTGCCTGCGCGATTGCATACGCTTCGGGAAAAGCTAGAAGCACTGGCCGCTGCAGGCGTCGCCGAAACACGGATTGGCATTTTCAACGAGGCGTTTGCGGCGTTAAGTCCGGAAGACTTTGTGAAGCAAGTGCTGGTTAATGCCATGCAGGCAAAGCACATTCTGATTGGTGACGATTTCCGATTTGGTGCACGCCGTTCGGGTGATTTTGCATTGCTTAAATCGCTCGGTGAGAAGTATGGGTTTACGGTAGCTTCTCTGGATTCACAATGTCTGGCCGATGAGCGGATTTCGAGTTCACAGGTACGTGCCGCTCTGGCCACGGGTGACCTGCAACGGGCCGAGGCTTTATTGGGTTATCCCTACGCTATGGAAGGGCGCGTGATCAAAGGTCGCCAACTGGGTCGTACCATTGGTGTACCAACAGCCAATGTACAAATTCGACATGATCCGTTGCCGCTGCGGGGCGTGTTTGCCGTTGAAGTGGCTCTTGATCAGACAAAGTTAGCCGTACCACAGAAGACACGTAGCTATCCCGGTGTTGCCAATCTGGGTTATCGGCCTACCTTAGGTGGCGATACGCAACCCTTGTTGGAAGTGCACCTGTTTGATTTTTCAGGCGACCTGTACGGCGCCCACCTTGATGTTCGATTTCTCGCGAAATTGCGCGATGAAATGACCTTTGCCAATTTTGAAGCGCTGACCAGCCAGATCCGTGTTGATCTGGCTCAGGCGCGATCCTTTTTTGAATCTCAGCCTGTCCAGTAAGCTCATGACCGAACAAATGAAGAACGCTCCACAACACGATCAAGCCAAAGAGGCACGTGCAACGCTCAATCTGGCCGATACCGCATTTCCGATGCGAGGTGATTTGCCGAAGCGTGAGCCGGCCTGGATTGCCGACTGGCAGAAGAATGGGCTGTATCAGAAGATTCAGGCGTATACGAAAGGCCGTCCGCGCTTTGTGCTGCACGATGGCCCGCCCTATGCCAATGGTGATATTCACATCGGCCATGCGGTGAACAAGATTCTTAAAGACATCATCGTGCGTTCGAAGGTGCTGGCTGGTTTTGATGCGCAGTATGTGCCGGGTTGGGATTGCCACGGCTTACCGATCGAGCATCAGATTGAGAAGCAACACGGTCGTAATCTGCCTGCCGATGAAGTACGCAAGCTCTGCCGTGTGTATGCCGCTGAGCAGGTAGCGCGTCAGAAAAAGGACTTCATCCGCCTTGGCGTCCTGGGTGATTGGGACAATCCCTACCTCACCATGAACTTTGGTGCGGAAGCGAACGAGATCCGTGCGCTGGGCAAGATGCTGGCCGATGGTTACCTCTACATGGGCTTGAAGCCTGTGAACTGGTGTCTGGATTGTCGTTCGGCACTGGCTGAAGCTGAAGTGGAGTACGAAGACAAGAATTCACCTGCCATTGATGTGGCGTTTGAAGTGCATGCCAGCCATGCAGCGCAAGTGGCTAAAGCCTTTGGCTTGGATCATCTGGAAGGCCCGGCCTTCGCGGTGATCTGGACAACTACCCCATGGACGCTGCCAGCTAACGAGGCTGTGAGCGTGCATCCGACAGTGGAATATGTGCTGATGGGCACGGCCAAAGGCAACCTGATTCTGGGTGCTGATCTGGCTGAAAGTGCTTTGCAACGTTATGAACTGCAAGGCAAGGTGCTGGGCAAGTGTAACGGTGCAGCGCTTGAGCATGTGTTGCTCAATCATCCTTTCTACGCCAAGGAAGTGCCCATCATCTGTGGTGAGCACGTGACGACCGATGCTGGTACTGGCATGGTTCATACGGCTCCAGCGCATGGTGTCGATGACTTTAACATCGGTAAGAAGTACGGTCTGCCAGTTGAAAACCCGGTAGGGGATGATGGCCGTTTCCTGCAAAAGACACAGCCGTTGCCAGAAGCAACCTTGGCAGGTTTGAGTGTCTGGGAAGCTAATCCGAAGGTGCTGGAAACCTTGCGTAATAACCAACGACTGTTGGCTGAGGTTAAGCTGAAGCACAGCTATCCACATTGCTGGCGTCACAAGACCCCGATAATTTTCCGGGCGACGACGCAGTGGTTTGTCGGCATGGATACGCCACCTAAACCGGGCGCACCAACCTTGCGTCATCTGGCAGAAGTGGCTGTTGCTGATACCAATTTTTACCCAGCATGGGGCCGCGCCCGTCTTGAAGCCATGATTCGTAACCGGCCGGATTGGTGTGTTTCACGTCAACGCAATTGGGGTGTGCCGATCCCGTTCTTTCTGAACAAGGAAACGAATGAGCTGCATCCGCGCACACCTGAATTGATTGAAGAAGTCGCGCGGCGCGTGGAACGTCAGGGCATCGAGGCCTGGTTCCAGCTAGACCCGGTTGAGCTACTGGGTGAAGACGCCAAGAATTACCGCAAGCTATCTGACACGCTGGACGTGTGGTTTGATTCGGGTACAACGCATTGGCACGTGATGCGTGGCTCTCATGCTAATGAGCATGGTTTCCCGGCCGACCTGTATCTGGAAGGTTCAGACCAACACCGTGGCTGGTTCCAATCGTCATTGCTTACTGGCTGCGCACTGGACGGCAAGGCCCCTTATAAGGGTTTGTTGACACATGGTTTTGTGGTGGATGGTAAAGGCCACAAGATGTCCAAATCGGTAGGTAATGTGATCTACCCGCAAGAGGTTGCCGACAAGATGGGCGCCGAGATCCTGCGTCTGTGGGTTGCGAATACCGATTACTCCGGTGAACTGACGATCTCCGATGAAATTCTCAAGCGAGTGGTTGAAGGTTATCGCCGTATTCGTAACACCATGCGCTTCCTGCTGGCGA
Source organism: Fluviibacter sp. (assembly GCA_051006675.1). Lineage (GTDB taxonomy): Bacteria > Pseudomonadota > Gammaproteobacteria > Burkholderiales > Rhodocyclaceae > Fluviibacter. Next base: position 2,734 of record JBPCSW010000103.1, on the reverse strand, counting down.
ATACGGATGATTTCAATCCAGCCACAGACAGCATTGCTGTAGCCGATATGCTGGAGATTGATCGCTACGCGATTGAGATGGTGCGTGCCCTCCAATCGACCGTTCAAGCTGATTATGAGCGTTACGACTTCCACCACATTGTGCAGTCGTTGCAAACTTTCTGTTCGGAAGACCTGGGTGCCTTCTACCTGGATGTGCTGAAGGATCGTCTCTACACAACAGCGCCCGATTCGCGTGCCCGTCGCTCGGCGCAAACAGCGCTGTGGATGATTACGCAGACGATGCTGCGTCTAATGGCGCCAATTCTGGCGTTCACCACGGAAGAGATCTGGACGTTGCTCGCTAAGAAAGAATCCGGGCTGCCAGAATCGATCATGCTTTCTGATGGAGCGCCGCTACCGGCCGTACCTAGTGCCGATGCACTTCGTTCTAAATGGGAACGTATTCGTGCCGTGCGAGCCGAGGTAGCTAAGGCGATGGAAGCTGTTCGTGCGGAAGGCGGTATTGGTTCTTCATTACAGGCCGAAGTTGCCATTGCTGCACCGGCGGAAGATGCGGCTGCACTGGCGAGCATTGGTGACGACCTAAAGTTTGTCCTTATTAGTTCTCAGGCAACGGTTAAGGCTGGTGATACCTTGCAGGTTAAAGTAACGGCAAGCGCAGAAGCCAAGTGTGAGCGTTGTTGGCATCAACGTCAGAGTGTTGGGCAGAATGCGGATTACCCGGGTTGGTGTGATCGTTGTGTGAGCAATGTCCACGGGGCAGGTGAGGCACGTGATTATGCGTAATCGCCAGAGCGGTGCGCTGCTGTTTGGTGTGCTGGTAGCGCTGGCCGTGATCGCTTTGGATCAGTTGAGTAAGCTATGGGTATTTGATCATTTTGTACCGGGTGAGTCCGTAACGCTGACGCCGTTCTTTAATCTGGTGCTGGTGTTTAATCCGGGTGCGGCCTTTAGCTTTTTGGCAGATCACGCAGGTTGGCAGCGCTGGTTTTTTAGCCTGATTGCGTTAAGCATTAGTGGTTGGATACTCTGGCAACTGCGTACCGCAAAGCCTAGAACCTGGTTCAGTATTTCGCTGGCGTTGATTATGGGTGGGGCCTTGGGGAATCTGATCGACCGTTTATGGCTGGGTATGGTGATCGATTTTATCGATGTGCATGCGGGTGGTTGGCATTGGCCTGCATTTAATATCGCTGACAGTGCCGTTTGTGTCGGTGCTGTCTTGTATGTTCTAAGCCAGAGCAAGTCCGATTCGAATTGATTGAGGAAGCCATATCGTGCAAGAAATAAAACCTCAGATTAACGCAGATAGCCTGTTGACCCTGCATTACCGGTTGACCACGCAAGATGGCGAAGATGTGGTGAGTACGTTTGATCTGGGTCCGGCAACGATCCAGATGGGCAATGGCGAACTTAATGAAAACCTGGAAGCCTGCCTGGTTGGGTTGGTGGCTGGCGAGCATGCTGTGTTTGAAGTACCGGCTGAAGCTGGGTTTGGTCAGCATAACCCTGGTCTGGTACAGCGTATTGCACGTAGTGCATTACCGGTAGATCAGGAGTTAAAAGAAAATACCCTGATTGAATTTACATCGCCCGATGGTGCAGAGTTCGCCGGTTTTGTTCGCGAGATTGATGCTACGCATGCCTTGATGGATTTTAATCATCCGCTGGCGGGTAAGAGCTTGCGGTTTGAAGTACAGATTATTGGATTGCTATGACCGCTTCAGATAAATCGATGCCGATCATTCTGGCCAACCCCCGGGGATTTTGTGCCGGGGTAGAGCGTGCCATCGCCATTGTAGAGCGGGCGCTAGAACAGTTTGGTGCACCGATTTATGTGCGCCACGAAGTGGTTCACAACAAGTTTGTTGTAGAAGGCTTGCGTGCCCGTGGTGCTATTTTTATTGAGGCATTATCGGAGGTGCCTGAGGGCGCAACGCTAGTTTTTAGTGCCCATGGCGTGCCTAAGGCGGTTCGTGAAGAAGCGTCGGCACGTGGTTTGCAGGTGTTTGATGCAACCTGTCCGTTGGTCACTAAAGTTCACGTAGAAGTTTCACGCATGCGTGTAGATCAACGTGAAATCATCATGATCGGCCACAAAGGCCACCCTGAAGTTGAAGGCACCATGGGTCAATCACCGGATGGGATGCATCTGGTGGAAACGGTTGATGATGTGGCAAAGCTGAATGTCCGCGATCCGAGTCAACTTGCTTACGTGACTCAGACAACGCTTTCTGTTGATGATGCAGCGGTGATCGTTGCTGCGTTACGTGAGCGCTTTCCCGAAATTGTCGGGCCAAAGAAAGATGATATCTGTTACGCCACGCAGAATCGTCAGGATGCTGTTAGAACGCTGGCGCAGAAATGCGATCTTGTTTTGGTCGTAGGTTCTGCAACGAGCTCTAATTCGAATCGATTGAGAGAGGTTGCAGAATTGCTGGGTCGTAAAGCCTATCTGATTGATCGCGCTGAGAACATCGATCCGGGCTGGTTAGAAGGTGCACAAAGCATTGGTGTCACTGCGGGTGCGTCCGCGCCAGAAGTGCTGGTTGAAGAAGTCATTGAGCGTTTGCATGCGCTGGGTGCTGGTACGGTACAAAATCTCGATGGGGTGATCGAAGACGTTAAGTTTCCATTGCCTAGTGGATTGCGCTAGTTCCCCAGGGAATCCCACATGTCTGAAACATCTCAACACGAACCTTGTTATCACTGTGGTTTACCAATCCCTGATG
>JBPCSW010000102.1:0-2840 GCA_051006675.1 Fluviibacter sp. | reverse complement strand
GTTACCGGCATTGCGACCGCTTACTACGACTCGATTCCGTTGGTCGTGATCAGCGGTCAGGTGCCAACCTTCTACATTGGTCAGGATGCCTTCCAGGAGAGTGACGCCGTTGGTATTACGCGTCCGTGCGTGAAGCACAACTTCCTGGTTAAAGATGTTAAGGATCTGGCCGAGACCGTTAAAAAAGCCTTCCATATCGCACGTAGCGGCCGACCAGGCCCGGTGCTGATCGATATTCCGAAGGACGTCACGGCGCACAAAACCGAATTCGCCTATCCGGATACCGTCAACATCCGTTCGTATAACCCGGTGGTAAAGGGTCATCAGGGGCAGATCAAGAAGGCCGCGCATCTGCTGCTCGAAGCCAAGCGCCCAATGATCTACACCGGCGGCGGCGTCATTCTGTCTGATGCGGCTGAACCGCTAACTAAGCTGGCGCGTTACTTGGGCTTTCAGATCACCAATACCCTGATGGGTCTGGGTGCCTATCCCGCCACCGACAAGCAGTACATGGGTATGCCGGGTATGCACGGCACCTACGAAGCCAATATGGCCATGCAGCACTGTGATGTGTTGTTGGCTATCGGCGCTCGTTTCGATGACCGCGTGATTGGTAATCCGGAAGATTTCGCAACACATCCGCGTAAGATCATTCACATTGATATCGATCCATCGTCGATTTCGAAGCGTGTTAAGGTCGATGTGCCTATCGTGGGCAATGTGCCAGATGTGCTGGAAGAGCTGATGAAGCAGCTGGAAGCGATTGGCACCAAGCCGGATGCAGCCGTTGCCCAGTGGTGGGAAACCATTGCTGATTGGCGTGGTCGCAACTGCCTGAACTATCGCAAGAACCCTGAAAAGATCATGCCGCAGGCTGTGGTCGAAAAACTCTGGGAAGTGACCAAGGGCGATGCTTTTGTGACTTCGGACGTAGGTCAGCACCAGATGTTTGCGGCGCAGTACTACAAGTTTGATAAGCCGCGTCGCTGGATCAACTCTGGTGGTTTGGGCACCATGGGTGTCGGCTTGCCGTACGCCATGGGTGTGCGTTATGCCAATCCGGGTGCAACCGTAGCCTGTGTGACCGGCGAAGCATCGATTCAGATGTGTATTCAGGAGCTCTCAACCTGCAAACAATACAGCTTGCCGGTCAAGATCATCAATCTGAATAATGGTTATCTGGGCATGGTTCGCCAGTGGCAGGAAATGTTCTACGAGAATCGTTACTCGCATTCGTACATGTCATCGCTGCCGGACTTCATGAAGCTGGCCGAAGCCTATGGCCATGTGGGCATGCGTATCGAGCGTCCGGAAGATGTAGGTCCGGCGCTGGAACTGGCGTTCTCCGATAAGCACAAGAACGATCTCGTGTTCATGGACTTCATCATCGATCCGACGGCAAACGTCTTCCCGATGGTGTCGGCCGGCAAGGGCCTGTCCGACATGGTTCTGGCCGAAGATCACCTGTAAGGAGCGCACCATGAGACACATTATTTCCATCCTTCTGGAAAACGAATCGGGTGCACTTTCGCGTGTGGCTGGCTTGTTCTCGGCACGTGGTTACAATATCCAGTCGCTGACGGTGGCGCCGACGGAAGATCCGTCGTTGTCGCGTATTACGCTAGTGACATCGGGTAGCGACGACATCGTTGAGCAGATCACCAAGCAGCTGAACAAGCTGGTGGACGTGGTCAAGGTCATCGATCTGTCGGAAGCGCCGCACGTAGAACGCGAACTACTTATGATCAAGGTGCGTGCTACCGGTAAAGATCGTGAGGAGATGAAGCGTCTGGCCGATATTTTCCGCGGTCACATTATCGACGTAACCGATTCGGCTTATGTCATTGAGCTCACCGGCACATCGAACAAGCTGGATTCGTTTATTGCTGCCATCGATCCGGCGCTCATCCTGGAAACCGTTCGCTCAGGCGTCTCGGGTATCGGTCGCGGTGACCGTATGCTCAAGGTTTAATTTTTTATTTTTTGAATTTTTCCCGAAAGGAACATCATGAAGGTTTATTACGATAAGGACGCCGATCTGTCGCTCATCAAGGGTAAGCAGGTCACCATCGTTGGTTACGGTTCGCAAGGCCACGCACACGCACAGAACCTGCGTGACTCGGGTGTTAATGTCACCGTTGCTTTGCGTAAGGGCGGCGCTTCGTGGGCCAAGGCGGAAGCCGCTGGCCTGAAGGTAGAAGAGATCGCTGCCGCTGTTAAGAATGCCGACGTTGTCATGATTCTGCTGCCAGATGAAAACATTCCTGACGTTTACAACAAGGATGTCGCGCCGAATATGAAGGCAGGCGCTGCACTGGCCTTCGCGCACGGCTTCAACGTGCATTACAACCAGGTTGTGCCACGTGCAGACATCGACGTGATCATGGTTGCGCCTAAGGGCCCAGGCCACACCGTGCGTTCGGAATACCTCAAGGGTGGCGGTGTGCCATCGCTGATCGCTATTTACCAGGATAAGTCGGGCAAAGCACGTGACATCGCGCTGTCGTATGCAGCGGCTAACGGCGGCACCAAGGGTGGCGTCATCGAAACCTCGTTCCGCGAAGAAACCGAAACCGATCTGTTCGGCGAACAAGCTGTTCTGTGTGGTGGCGCTGTTGAACTCGTGAAGATGGGTTTCGAAACCCTGACTGAAGCCGGTTATGCACCAGAAATGGCCTACTTCGAGTGTCTGCACGAACTGAAGCTGATCGTTGATCTGATGTACGAAGGCGGCATTGCCAACATGAACTACTCGATCTCGAACAACGCTGAATACGGTGAGTACGTTACCGGTCAGCGCGTCATCGCCGAGCAAGCTCGTGAAGGCATGCGTGAATGCC
>JBPCSW010000101.1:0-5642 GCA_051006675.1 Fluviibacter sp. | reverse complement strand
GGTGGGTGGCTACCAGCGGCCTTTGGCACGCAGGCTCCCGGCGAGGTGTTTCTACATAGTTATGCCGCCGATTTGCTCCGCTCACCTGATGGCCAGTGGTGGGTAGTCGCTGATCGTACACAGGCACCTTCAGGTGCCGGTTATGCACTAGAAAACCGAATGGTCATGTCGCGTGCATTTCCGGAACTCCTATCGCAAATGCCGGTTGCAGGTCTGACGGAGTACTTTTCAGCTTTCCGGGAGTCGTTGGCACACCATGCACCCTGTGATGGTGAATCACCGCGTATCGTCGTGCTTACGCCGGGACCCCTCAACGAGACTTACTACGAACATAGCTTATTGGCACGCTATCTAGGTTTCCCTTTGGTTGAAGGTGGCGATCTGACGGTGCGAGATGGTTGTGTGTGGCTTAAAACCATCAGCGGTCTACAGCGTGTACACGCCATTCTTCGTCGGCAGGATGATGCCTACTGCGATCCTCTGGAGCTACGCAGTGATTCGGCATTAGGCATTGCTGGCCTAACAGATTGTGCGCGACGCGGCACGGTACTCATGGCTAATGCATTAGGGAGTGGTGTCGTTGAATCTGCTGCATTACAGGGATTTCTGCCAGCCGCTTGCCGATTCCTTTTGGGCGAAGAGCTTGCCCTGCCGTCTGTAGGCACCTGGTGGTGTGGAGAAGCGGCCGCCATGCATTATGTGCGGACTAATCTGGATGATCTGGTCATTAAATCTGTACTGGGCATCAGTGATTTTGCACCGATCTTCGGACAAGACCTCAGTGCAGAATCGAAAGAAGCCCTGCTCGAACAGATCGAGGCCTCCCCAGATAAATTTGTTGCACAGGAATGGGTGCGTCTTTCACAGGCACCTGTTCTGAATCGCCGCCCGGGGATGTTGCAACTCGATGCACGTTCAGTCGGTCTACGTGCCTATACCGTTGCTACCGAACAAGGTTATGAAGTTATGCCCGGGGGACTGACCCGCGTTGAATCTCATCGTGATGCGCGCATTGTTTCAATGCAACGAGGTGGCGCATCGAAAGACACGTGGGTATTACAACCCGGCATTAACGATGAACTCCCCTTAAACCCCCCTGAAACTGAAGTCGCTACCCCGATTATTCATACCGGTGTACCCTCACGCGTTGCCGAGAATCTATTCTGGATGGGACGCTACACAGAGCGTGCGGAGGGAATTGCGCGACTTTTACGCTTAACCTTGAGTGAACGCCTGCACTATGCACGGCGTCATGGTGTCGCAGCATTACATCAACTTGCCTGGTCTTACGGTCTTATTGTTCTGCCCCCTGGTTGTAAAGATCCTGCCCAGATTTCTGTTGAAGAACTCATTAGTTGCGCAGCAAACCCTGTCCATGCTCAGGGTCTATCCCAGACCTTGGACGAACTCGGCCGCATTGGATTCTCATTACGAGACAGAATTTCTCATGATCACTGGCGTGCGATGAACCGCCTAGTAAACGATCAAGCAATGTCACCAAACCTAACGCTTGGGCCGACGTTAGTCTGGCTCGATCGCGCAGTCGCCGGGCTGGCAACAATATCCGGATTTTCGCTCGATGCCATGAATCGGGATGCCGGTTGGCGCTTTTTATCATTAGGTCGTCGCATTGAACGATTGCAACTACTGGCTAAAGCACTTGATGTTGTTGTTTGTCAGCTTCTACAGGCCAACAGTACGGATACAGCAACAAATGAAACCCATCAGCCGATGGATTGGCTTCTGGACTTAACAGATTCATCAGGTTCCTTCCGCAGCCAGACGACAGGTCTTGCCAGCTGGCGCGCTGTGCGTAGCATCGTTTTACTGGATGCAACCAATCCACGATCCCTAAGGTTTCAGATTGAAGGTGTTCAACAGGCACTACAACGACTTGGAATCGATGCCGGTAGTGCCATCGTAGGTCTAGAACAAAGCGGCATCCAGCTAACCGAATGGTCTATTGGCGGCCTCCCTGATTTGTCTCAATTGCGCAAGACTTTTGCGGTCCTATCTCAGGAAACATCGGCGCTCAATGATTTACTAGCGACTCGTTACTTCAACGTCAGCGAAGCGGCTGTTTCTGTTTAAGCACCGATATGGCTGAAGAATCGAAACCCTGGAAGCGATATCGTGTCATACACGATACAGAATATTGCTACGCCTATTCCGTAACCAATGCACGACACCGTGCCCACTTAATACCTAGCAATGGGAAGCATCAAACCGTTCATAGCGCCACCTTAGCGATCAACCAGCCATTAGCAGAATCAAGCGAGGGGGTTGATTATTTCGGTAACGCCTATCGTGATTTTGCAATTACATCGCCTCATCGATTGCTCATGGTTCGGGCACACATGGATATCTCTGTGCACAGTCCGACATGGCCAACAACCAGCCCTCTCTGGCACGGCAAGAGCCTCGCACGACGGAGTTTCGATCCGACCGACAGTCAGGGCACTGAATTTGCAATGGCCTGCGCTGCCTATTTGGTCGATTCCCCTATGATCCCGTCTCTACCCGAAGCAAAATTGTGGGCATTGAAGCACTTAGGAGAAGGGAAGCCATTACATCAGCAATTACTGTTAATGACGCAGGCGATGCGAGACGAATTTGTGTTCGACGCTTCCGCAACAACTGTTGGCACACCACTGTTCGAGGTCTTTCGTAATAAGAGAGGTGTTTGCCAGGATTTCGCGCATCTACTTATTGCGGCTTTACGGAGCACGGGAATCCCTGCGCGTTATGTCAGTGGTTACATCCTCACACACCCAGCACCAGGAAAACCACGACTCATTGGCGCTGACGCCACACATGCCTGGGTGGAAGCGTGGTGCCCGGGACATGGTTGGTTAGGATTAGACCCGACCAACGGCAAAGCCGTATCGGACGAATTCGTTACCGTAGCGACAGGGAGAGACTACGCAGATGTCATCCCATTACGTGGTGTTGTTGTCGGTGGTGGCGAACACTCACTTGAAGTTTCCGTGACCATGACACCGGAGACCGAGATTATGTCTAGTGTGAAGCCGATGGATCAACGACACGGGTAGGCTTAGGCACCAGCCAGATCACAAATGCGGAGAAAATCAGCATGAGTGACACGACGAGCATGAGTTCGTTAGTGGCAAGCATCACGCTCTGTTCCGTAACGACCCGTTCAAGTACTGCTAGCGCCTGCGCATCTGTCATTCCTTGATCTATTAACTGGTTGTAGGTCATTCGCGCCGGATCAATGACCCCCACCAGCTCAGCTCGGTTGCGAGTGATTTCATCTTCCCAGTAGGTTGTAACGACTGAAGTTGCCACAGCACCTGCCAGCGTACGCATGAAGTTCATGAGTCCTGCAGCTGAGTTGGTTTCTGCTTCCTCAACGCTCCCTAGGGCAGCTGCAGTAGACGGAATGAAGAAGAACGGCATACCGAGACCCAGCAGCATAAGCGGCAAGGCAATATCCCAATAACTCATATCGGTAGTTGCAACAGCACGGTACATGGTTATCAAACCAAGCCAGAGCACGCCAAAGAAAACCAGCTTGCGTGGATCCATCTTCATTGACATAGCAGCAACTGCAGGCGCGGTAAAAAATGCGGTGATGCCGATCCAGGCCGTTGTCATCCCTGCATCGGTAGCGGTGTACGCCATAAAACTCTGAAGCCACAGTGGCGTGAGCACATTCGCCGCAAAGAAACCGGCAAAGGTTAATGACACGGTTAACACTGCCGCGGTAAAGCCCCGGTGCCTGAATACGCGCAAATCAACAATCGGGTGTTCTTCCGTAAACTCCCAAATAAGAAAGGCAACAAATCCAATCACGGCAACAACGGCCAACAGACTAATAATAGGCGACGAAAACCAATCCAGATTCTTGCCCTCATCCAGCATAATCTGCAATGCACCGACCCAGATAATCAGGAGTACAAAGCCAACCACATCGATCGGGTTACGAATAATCTTGGTTTCATAGCGGCGCAGAATCCTCCAACAGATATACGCACAGGCGCCCGCAATAGGTAGGTTGATTAGAAAAATCCATGGCCAGGAGTAGTTGTCACAAATCCAACCACCGAGAATAGGCCCTAAAACAGGGCCCACCAGCGTGGTCATTGCCCAGATACCGGTTGCGGCACCGGCCTTCTCCTTCGGAAAGATTCGCAAGAGCAAGGTTTGCGACAGGGGCATGAGTGGTCCACCTGCCATACCCTGCAATATCCGGGCAAAGACCAGAAACCCTAACGACGATGACAGGCCAGCCAATCCTGAGAAAATGCCAAACGCAGCCATAGCAATGACAAAAACTTTGACCGAGCCATAGCGCTGTGTAAACCAACCGGTGAGCGGCACGGTAATCGCTTCTGCCACAGCATACGACGTAATGACCCAGGTACCTTGCGTAGGGGTTACTGCAAGACCACCCGCAATGGTCAGGACAGAGACATTCGCAATGGTCATGTCCAGAATGGCAATCAGATTGGCCATCGACAGGAACATAGCAGCAGCCCACAGCTGCCAGCCGCTGAGCGGCTGCAATGCCTTATCTATTGAAGTCATTACTCACTACGTGTATCCACACGTACCTGCATCGATACACCGACGCTCAGTGGATTGGCGATCAATTCTTCCGGTTGCAGACGAATGCGTACAGGTATGCGTTGCACCACCTTAATCCAGTTACCCGTAGCATTCTGTGCCGGAATTGTAGCGAATGCCGCACCTGTACCACCTGAAAACCCATCCACCACCCCCTGGTACACCACGCGACTGCCGTAAAGATCCGACGTTAAACGCACCTTCTGACCCAGGTGGATCTTTTCCAGTTCACTTTCTTTGAAGTTCGCATCCACATGCAGCTTATGTAACGGCACGATCACCATGAGTGGTGTACCTGCACGCACGCGTTGGCCGATCTGTACCTGACGCTTGGCAACCACCCCATCAATCGGCGATTTAATCGTCGTGCGCTCCAGATTAAGTTCTGCCTCACGAAAATTGGCAGTCGCCTGAGCAAGGTCATTCTCTGAACGGGTTAACTCTTCGGCCGATACAGAACCCGAACCGGCCAGTGCTTTACGTCGGTCAAATTCGATTTTGGCACGGTCATAATTTGCCTTGGCTTTGTCATAGGTCACCTGCATATCGCGCGGATCAATCTCCACCAGTACATCACCCGCCTTAACGCTATTTGTGTCGACCACATTGACCACTTGAATGGTGCCATCTACTTCTGGTGTCACTTGAGCGATTTCGGTGGCTGTATAAGCGTTATCGGTACTGATATAGCGAGACCCATAGAACCCCCAGTACAAACCGAATACCAGGGCGCAGGCAGCAACGACACTACCCAACACCATGAACGCTTTCTTGCGTTCTGCGAGTTGTTTCACGATTTGTTGTTTACGACTCATTGGGGAAATTCCTCGCTTGTTTTATCTTGCTGGCGCACAGCAGCAGGGTCAACCTGATAACCACCGCCCAAAGCTTTAGTCAGGGCCACATCCAGAATAAATGCCCGTGTGCGCACATCGGTCTGCACACGCCAACTGGTGAGCAATTCATCTTCGGCAACCAGTACATCCAGGTAATTGGCCAGGCCGCCCTTATAACGATTGGCCGCGACGGTTAAACCGCGGCCTTGCGCAGCC
>JBPCSW010000100.1:0-12056 GCA_051006675.1 Fluviibacter sp. | reverse complement strand
TACACGCGCGCAACCTCTTCGCAACGTAGTGTGCGCGCAGGGGGCAAACATAATGACCTTGAAAACGTCGGTTACACGGCTCGTCACCACACGTTCTTTGAAATGCTGGGTAACTTCAGTTTTGGCGATTACTTCAAGCGTGATGCCATCAACTTTGCCTGGGAGCTGCTGACAGGTGTTTACGGTCTGCCTAAAGAAAAACTCTGGGTAACTGTTTATCAGGAAGACGACGAAGCCTACGATATCTGGGCGAATGAATTCGGCGTACCCAAAGAGCGCATCATCCGTATTGGCGACAATAAGGGCGCTCGCTACGCATCAGATAACTTCTGGCAGATGGCAGATACCGGCCCTTGTGGTCCGTGTACGGAAATCTTCTACGATCATGGTGCTGATATCTGGGGTGGCCCTCCGGGATCGCCCGAAGAAGACGGCGACCGTTACATCGAAATCTGGAACCTGGTGTTCATGCAGTTCAACCGGGATGAAGCCGGTGTGCTGCATCCGCTGCCGCGTCCTTGCGTTGATACTGGTATGGGGCTGGAGCGTATTGCTGCCGTCTTGCAACACGTTCACAGCAACTATGAAATCGATCTGTTCCAGAATCTGATTGCAGCAGCCCAGAAGGCTGTGCATGTGGCCGGTGGCGAAGCCACCATTGATGCGGCATCCCTGAAGGTGATTGCCGATCATATTCGTGCCTGTGCCTTCCTGATTGTCGATGGCGTTATTCCGGGTAACGAAGGCCGTGGTTATGTACTGCGCCGTATCGTTCGCCGTGCGATTCGTCATGGGTACAAACTGGGGGCGCGTACCCCATTCTTTAACACGCTGGTCTCGGCGCTAGTGGCCGAAATGGGCGAAGCTTATCCAGAGTTGGCGCGCGCGGAACAACGTGTTACCGACATCCTGCGTCTGGAAGAAGAGCGTTTCTTCGAAACGATTGCCCACGGTATGGAAATTCTGGATGGTGCGCTGGCTAGCCTACCTAAAGATGGTGTGCTGGATGGTGACATTGCGTTCAAGCTGCATGACACCTATGGGTTCCCACTGGATCTAACGGCAGACGTTTGTCGTGAGCGTGAACTCAATGTTGATGAGGCCGGTTTTGATGCGGCCATGACGCGTCAGCGTGATCAGGCCCGTGCCGCCGGTAAGTTTCATATGGCAGCGGCGCTAGTCTATGAAGGTCCACAGACCCGCTTTGAAGGTTATGACCACATGGCAGTAGAAGCCAATGTCATCGCCCTTTACCGTGATGGCGTGGCTGTGAATGAACTCAAAGCCGGTGATTCTGGTGTGGTGGTTCTGGACCAGACGCCGTTTTACGCTGAGTCTGGTGGCCAAGTGGGTGACAACGGTGTATTGAAATCTGTCCATGGTGAATTCCTGGTAGAAGACACCCAGAAAATTCAGCCGCAGGTGTTTGGCCATCACGGCATGTTGCGCGAAGGTTCACTCTCTGTTGGCAATGCCGTACAGGCATCGGTGAATGTGGTTGATCGTGAGCGCACAATGCGTAATCACTCGGCGACACACCTGATGCATAAAGCATTGCGTGAAGTGCTGGGTGAGCATGTGCAGCAGAAGGGTTCTCTGGTTGATGCCGAGAAAACCCGTTTCGACTTTGCACACAACGCACCGATGACGGCTGAACAGATTTGTGCGGTAGAAGACATCGTTAATCGCGAAATTATGCGCAACCTGCCGAGTGAAGCCCGTGAAATGGGTATCGAAGATGCGCAGCGCTTGGGCGCGATGATGCTTTTTGGCGAGAAATATGGCGACACAGTGCGTGTGCTCGATATTGGTACGTCACGCGAACTATGCGGTGGTACGCATGTAAACCGCACCGGTGATATCGGTTTGTTTACTATTATTGCCGAGTCAGGCGTTGCAGCAGGTGTGCGCCGTGTTGAAGCACTCACCGGTGATTACGCGTTGGCTGCGGTACAGTTCCGCCGACAGGCGCTGAATGAAATTGCTGGCCTAGTGAAGTGCAAACCGGCAGAAGCGCCAGCACGTGTTGCTGCGGTTCTTGATGGTGTTAAGGTTCAAGAAAAAGAAGTCGCCCGTTTGCAATCTAAACTGGCCGCCGCCCAAGGCGGTGATCTGGCAAGCCAGGTACAAACCGTTAATGGCGTTTCTGTACTGGCCGTTAAGCTGGAAGGTGTAAGTGGTTCTGCTTTGCGTGAAACGCTGGATCAACTGAAAGACCAGTTGAAGTCAGCCGTTATCGTGCTGGGCGTTGCAGAGGGCGAAAAGGCATCGGTGATTGCCGGTGTTACTGCGGATCTAACCAGCCGCTTCAAAGCTGGCGAACTCGTTAACTTTGTTGCCGGTCAAGTCGGTGGCAAAGGTGGTGGTCGTCCGGATATGGCGCAAGCGGGTGGCACACAGCCGGCTAATCTGGGGAATGCCTTGGCATCGGTTAATGGTTGGGTAGCTGAGCGGTGATAAAGCACATTGGGGCAGGTATTGCAGCGCTCATGCTGATGGGCGTGCCGCTAGCGTGGGCAGATATTGCCGATACGCCAGATCGCACACCAATTGCCGGTAAGACGGCCGCTGGTGAAGATGTGCTCTTGTTTCCGAATGGTCGTTGGGAATATGTGAATACCAAGAAGGCAGAAGAAGCCAAAAAGGTCGCCGAGAAATTCCCTGAAAACAAGGTGTGCCCTGCAGGATCGCAGGGTGGTTTGTTCGGATTCGGCCGCTGCATCATGCCCGGCGACAAAGACTACAATCGTCGGAGTCTCAGCGGTAAGTAATTGAACCGGGGCCACGAAGGCCCCGGTCTCATTAGAATGGTAGCGTCAGGTCCGGGCGTGCTTTGTTCAGCACGCGGCGGAACTCATTTTGAATACGGGTAAGTGCTTCTGGTGTATCTGCTTCAAAGCGCAGTACCACCACAGGCGTGGTGTTAGACGGCCGAGCCAGGCCAAAGCCATCTTCGTATTCCACGCGCAGGCCGTCAATCGTGATGACATCACGGGCGCCCGGGAAGTCTGGTGCAATAGCCAGTTCAGCCATGAGCGCATGGGGTTCGCCTTCCTTCATGCTGATATTCAGTTCTGGCGTGCTCTGGCTATTCGGTAGCGAGGTCAGTACCGGGTTGGCATCCGGGGCACGCGACAGAATTTCTAGCAGACGAGCACCGGTGTACAGACCATCGTCAAAGCCGAACCAGCGCTCTTTGAAGAACACGTGGCCGCTCATTTCACCCGCCAATGGTGCGCCGGTTTCTTTAAGTTTGGCTTTAATCAGGGCGTGACCGGTTTTCCACATCAGCGGCTTGCCCCCGGCGGCACGAATCGCGTCTCCCAGTAAGCGAGAGCACTTCACATCGAAAATGATGTCCGCGCCAGGGCAACGGCTCAATACATCCTGTGCAAAAAGCATCATCTGACGATCAGGGAAAATGATCTGGCCATCTTTGGTCACAACGCCAAGGCGGTCGCCATCACCATCAAAGGCGAGGCCGATTTCTGCGTCGGTCTTGGTGAGCTCAGCAACTAGGTCCTTCAGGTTTTCAGGCTTGGATGGATCTGGATGATGGTTCGGGAAAGTGCCATCGATTTCGCAGAACAGGGGAATCACCTTGCAGCCCATGCGTTTGAAGAGTTCGGGTGCCAATTCACCGGCAACGCCGTTGCCGCAATCAACAGCAATCGTCATTGGGCGAGCCAATTTGACATCGCCTACGATCTTATCCAGATAGGCAGATTTCACATCGGCTACGCGCATCTGGCCAGGTTCTTCGGCCCAGTGCACATCACCTGCTTCGATACGTTTCTTCAGTGCCTGAATGGCATCGCCTGCCAAAGTGTTGCCAGCGACCACCATTTTGAGACCGTTGTAATCGGGTGGATTGTGGCTACCGGTGACTGATACGCAGGAGAATGTTTCTAGCTCGAAACCTGCAAAGTAGGTTACCGGCGTTGGTACACAGCCGACATCAATGGCATCAATGCCAGCGGCAACAATGCCTTCTTGCAAGGCTTGCGAGAGCGATGGGCCCGATAAGCGTCCGTCACGCCCTACAGCGATTGCTTTGACGCCTTGTTCACGTGCCAGAGTACCCAGACCCAAGCCAACGGCGCGAACGACTTCTGGCGTGAGCGTGTCATCGACAATGCCACGAATATCGTAGGCCTTGAAAATCGATGCAGGAAGGGCGGGGATCTCAAATTGGGTAGCAGACATAGTCGGTCAGGCTCGAGGTTGTGTATCGGCATTGGCATGCGTTAAGCCGATAGATTGTGCAAAAAAGTTAATTATACGGGAGGGCAGCCAAAGATCTTTAGTGGCGCCATGACCTCCACTAAAACCAACGTGCCCGCCGTTAGCCGGCATTTCGAGCGTAACGTCCGCAGGGCAAACACGGGGGTAGCAGGCATCGGGTAAAAATGGGTCGTTGCGAGGCATCAGCAGGAGCGTCGGCGTTTTTATTCCATTAAATACGCAAAGCGCAGAAGCGCGTGTCCAGTAATCATCGACGTTTTTGAATCCGTGTAATGGTGCGGTGACGGTATCGTCAAACTCCCGCAGTGTTGTCGCAGCACGCATGCGCTGTGCATCAAACAAATCAGGGAAGCGCTTAAGCCGGTCTTCGCCCTGAGCTTTCATGGTGCGCAGGAAGTGCTGGGTATATACGCTGCGGTTGGTGCCCTGGTCCAGCCAGGCACCGCAGGCACCTACATCCATCGGGGGGCTAATGGCCGCCGCCGCATGGACGATCTGGCTAGCTGCAGTACCTTGTTCGCCTAGCCATTTCATCAGGGCGTTACCGCCCAGAGATACGCCGGCAGCAAAATAGGTGCGTTGCGGGTCTCGTTGTTTGAATTGCTTCAGGATCCAGTCGATCTCGGCTGCATCTCCGGAGTGATACGCACGCGGCAAGCGATTCAGTTCACCGCTACAGCCGCGAAAATGCGGTACGTAACCAGTCCAGCCCATTTGTGCGAGTGCCGTAGCCAAGTTGCGCGCGTAGTGGGATTGCGAACTGCCTTCCAGGCCATGAAACAGAATAATGACGGGATTTTCAGGTGCCCCCTGATTGATGCAGTCCACATCGATAAAGTCACCATCAGGAGTTTCCCAGCGTTCTCTTGGCCAGGCGATAGGTGGCTTGCGCAATGTTTGCCACACCGGCCATAAGGTTTGCAAATGGCCGTTAAACAGATAAAAGGGCGCGCGATAGGGAGCTAACGGCAACATCACGGATGGTTTAATGCAGGGTATGCGTTGCTACGTTAGCGACATGTTCTTCTATCGAAGCGAGCTGTGCGGTTGCCTGGTGGCACACCAGTCGCCAGCCGTTGCCGCCGCGTACGTAAACGTTCATTGCTGTCGTTATCCCATTACGCTTGACCAAACTATTGGGGTGTTCAGGGTCCGTGAGTTCTTCGGGTACGCTGAAAAGCGTCACGCTTTCTTGCACCAGATGGATGGCCACTAGACCGCTTTGCCAACGCATGATGTTCATCACTTCGATTTCCAGGTGGTGACAGCCACCGAAAATAGATTGCCAGCCCTGGCGGATCGCCGCATGACCGATAACCCGACGACCGTCCGGATCAACGCAGACAATCTCATCTTCATCGGCCCACACAGTCATTAACGCATCCAGGTTGGCCTGGGTAATGCTTTCATAAAAACCCTGTTCGGCTTCGTCAGGCGTTGCAAAATTAGGCACAGGGGCGGTCGGCGGTGGCAGGCTCATGCTGTAATACTTTCCGGGTTGAGCATATGGATTGATGCCATCACGGTTTCGGGTAGCAGCTGGGTCAGGCAATCCATATGGCCATAACGGCAGGTACGTGCGAAGCAGGGGCTGCATGGCACGGCGTGCTGTAGGTTATCGACCTGCTTGCTCAGCGGCGGTGTGAACCGTGGAGATGAAGAGCCAAAGAGCGCAATGAGCGGGCGCTGGAGTGCGGCAGCTACATGCATAAGACCGGAATCGTTGCTCACAACGATATCGGCTCGGCTCATTAGGTCAATAGCGTCTGCTAGCTTAGTGCGGCCACACAAATTGAGGGCGATACCACCACTTAAGGACTCAATGGCAGACCCGGACTCCTGGTCTTTGGCAGAGCCAAACGTCCAGACCGTATAGCCTGCTAGGTGGAGTTGACGGGTGAGCGTAGCAAAGTGTTCAACTGGCCAGCGTTTGGCTGGGCCGTACTCCGCACCCGGGCAAAGAATGGCCAACCGATTTTGAATCGTCAGCCCCAGCGTTGTTTTGAGCTGTTCGAAAGCGCCTGGGTTGGCAGAGAGTTGGGGAATGTCTGTATCAGCACCGACAGTTGCTTTAGGGCCAAGCGCCAGAAAGCGATCTACCATCCGGGGCAGCTTTTGCTTATCCAGCTTCTGGCGGCGATTAACCAGCCCGTAACGGGATTCACCGGTAAAGCCGATGCGATTAGGGATGCCAGCAAAAAAAGTAGGCAATGCCGACTTTAACGAATTCGGCAGAATGTAAGCGTTTTGATAACCCTGCGCCTTGAGCGATTGGCCTAAACGCCAGCGCGTTTTGAAGTCGAGGCGACCATGAGCAAACGGCGCGGCGATAACCTGACCAACATTGGGCATACGCTCGAATAGTGGTGCAACCCAGGGTGGGGCGAGTACATCAACCGGCGCGTGGTCGTGGGCAGCAATGTTGCGGATGAGCGGTTCGCTCATCACTGCATCGCCAACCCAGGCGGGTGCAACAAGCAGAGAGACAGCCTTCATAGATCTGCAGTCTCTCCGCTGAGCGTAGTCAATTAGTGACCGTGCGGTGCTTCACCGGAGAATGTGTAATGCGTCCCACAGTATGGGCACTTTACTTCGCCGGTTTTCAGAACGTCCAGGTAAACGCGTGGGTGACCCGACCACAGCTGCACACCTTGTGGTGGGCAATGCAGGGGCAGATCGTCTGCGGTAATGGTTAACGCTTTGGCCGACAGGGTGTTTTCAAGCGGTGCATTCATCAGAATAGCCTCGGGAAAGAAGTGAATCAGATAAAGCTTAGCCAGTCTTCATGCTTCGGGCTACGGCCGTTAACCGCGTCGAAGTAAGCAGACTGAATGCGCTCAGTGACCGGGCCGCGGCTGCCGATACCGATCTTACGGTTGTCGAGCTCACGAATCGGGGTCACTTCGGCGGCCGTGCCGGTAAAGAAGGCTTCGTCAGCACAGTAGACTTCATCGCGGGTAATGCGCTTTTCTTCAACCGAAATACCCATCTCACGTGCCAGCGCGACAACGCTATCGCGGGTAATGCCTTCCAGGCACGACGAAAGCTCTGGTGTGTAAACCTTACCGTTTTTGATGATAAACAGATTTTCGCCAGCGCCTTCCGATACATAGCCTTCGGTATCGAGTAACAGGGCTTCGTCGTAGCCATCAGCAACGGCTTCGTTGTTAGCCAGAATCGAATTCACGTAATGGCCACTCGCCTTGGCGCGCACCATCGACACGTTAACGTGGTGGCGCGTGTACGACGACGTCTTTACGCGAATACCTTTTTTCAGGCCATCTTCGCCCAGGTATGCACCCCAAGGCCAGGCACCAATCGCCACGTGCACTTTGGCACCCTTCGGTGACACGCCCATTTTTTCCGAACCGTAATAAACCAGCGGACGGATGTAAGCGCTTTCCAGTTTGTTGGCGCGCACTACTTCTTTGTGGGCTTCGTTAATGGTGTTTTCGTCATACGGCACTTCCATCTGGAAGATATGTGCCGAATTGAACAGGCGACGGGTGTGATCCTGCAGACGGAAGATCGATGTGCCGCGACCGGTGTCGTATGCGCGTACGCCTTCAAACACGCTCATGCCGTAATGTAGAGAGTGGGTCAGAACGTGTGTATTGGCATCGCGCCAGGGCACGAGTTTGCCATCTAGCCAGATAAAACCGTCGCGATCAGACATCGACATGATGTAAATCCTTTGAACAAACGTCAAAAATGGGCCGCAGTTGATCGGCCAGAGTGTATGATTTTAGCCGATTTCTGGCTCAAAATCAGGTTGGCTGGCGCATTTAGAAGGCGTTCAGAGGGGTTAGGATGGTTTAGGTAAAATACGCATGATGAATACACAAAAAATACGCTGGAAACCGAGTGTTACCGTTGCAGCGCTCGTTGAGCGAGATGGGCGATTTCTGGTGGTTGAAGAAGAAACCGCCGCAGGCCTGCGCTTTAATCAGCCTGCAGGCCATCTGGATGAAGGCGAGTCTTTGGTGGCCGCTTGTAGACGTGAAGCACTCGAAGAAACAGGGTGTCATGTCACGCCGCGGGCGTTAGTCGGCGTGTATCAATGGACAGTACCTGCCGGTGATATCACTTATTTACGCTTTGCCTTCGACTGCCGGCTGGATCAGGTTGATGTCGGGCGTAAGCTCGACGATGGCATTATCGCTGCGCACTGGCTGACGCTGGATGAGCTCAAGGCAACGCAAGACAGGCATCGTAGTCCGCTCGTCCTGCAATGTGTTGAAGACTGGTTGGCCGGCCGTCGCATGCCGCTCGACACCATTACCCATTACGAATAATGCATCTGCGCCGCTCGCTATTTCTGGTGATGGGTCTGGCGAGTAGCCTCGCCTATGCGGAGAGCTATGTAGTGGTTTGTTATAACTGGGGTTGCCTGAAGCAGGTATCGGTTGTCTATCCCGATGCCTGGCTCAAAAAAACCTTGGCACCGTTACGGCAGACCAAAACACCGGCAGAAGAACGCGCGGCAGCGGCTGAAGTGGTGCGTAAGCTGTACGTTAAAGCCGCCGAGCAGACGCCTATTGGCGCTGATGAGGCAGGCAACGAAGAAGATGAAATGGTTAACGGTCGTATGGATTGCATTGATCATTCAACGACCACTGCCAACATGCTCTCCTTGTTGCAAAAGAAACAGGCACTGCGCTGGCATGAAGTAGGCCCTTATGCGCACCGTACCTTGTTGGTGGCATCGCACTACAGTGCAACCATGGTTCAAACCGGTGATGCAACTGACGACGATAGCCATGTTTACACGATTGATCCATGGGATGCAGAACACGGCAGCTTGCCACCGGTAGTGCCCGTGAGAGAATGGGCGGCTTACCGTTTCTATAGCTTAGAAACGCAACACCATATGACTGCAGCCAGGCCTTTGGCCGGTCGAGTAGATCGTTAAGGAATACTTTGATGTCGTCTTCATCTGTTAAAACTGTCGTCGTCGGCTTGTCCGGCGGTGTGGATTCTTCTGTGGCTGCCTTGCTGCTCAAGGAGCAGGGTTATCGTGTGATCGGCCTGTTCATGAAGAACTGGGAAGACGATGACACCGACGAGTATTGCAGTACACGTCAGGATCTTATCGACGTCATGAGCGTTACCGACATTCTTGGTATTGATGTGGAAGTCGTGAACTTCGCCAAAGAATATCGCGACCGGGTTTTTTCAACATTTCTCCAGGAATACAATGCCGGCCGTACACCCAACCCGGACGTGCTGTGCAATGCTGAAATCAAGTTTGCCGCATTCCTTGACCATGCGATTAGCCTGGGCGCTGATGCCATTGCCACGGGGCACTATGCGGGCGTGCAAGACTTTGACGGCAAGCGTCAGCTGCTTAAAGCCGAAGACGGTAACAAGGATCAGAGCTACTTCCTCTATCGCTTGAACCAGACACAGCTTAAACCGGCCATGTTTCCGCTGGCTAATTGGCTCAAACCGGAAGTGCGTGCCAAAGCCGAAGCAGCAGGTTTGCCCGTGGCCAAGAAGAAAGATTCCACGGGCATCTGCTTTATCGGCGAGCGCCCGTTTAACGATTTCCTACAACGCTACGTACCGCAGAACCCGGGCGAAATTCGCGATCTGAATTCCGGTAAGTTGCTGGGCATGCATCAGGGCTTGGCCTTCCATACCCTGGGTCAGCGCAAGGGCCTGCACATTGGCGGCATTAAAGGCAATGACCAGGGGCAAGACAAAACGCCGGGTGAACACGATGCCTGGTATGTCGCTCGCAAGGACATGGCAACGAATGTGCTTTATGTGGTGTCTGGCCATGACCACCCTGCGCTGCTGGTGGACGAAGTCACTATTACCGACATGAACTGGATTGCTGGTGAGCCCCCGCATAAACACTGGGTGTATACCGCCAAGACCCGTTATCGCTCACCGGATGCGGCCTGCGAGATCGAGCAGATTGATGAACAACGTGCCGTCATACGCTTTGCCGCCCCGCAATGGGCGGTGACACCGGGTCAATCATTGGTTATGTACGAAAGCCGTGTATGCCTGGGTGGCGGCATTATCGAATCAGCCCGTATGGGCGGTCGCCCGGCGGGCACTACCGATTTGCAGTCCCTCGCCGAGTAACTTGGCGGGCTTATTGTTCGGCCAGCGAGATCTTGGCGCTCGGCCGCTCAGCGACACGGCTGTACCAAGCCAGAAGTGACGGATGTGCCGCACGCCAATCCCGCTCCGGTTGACGCAGATCCAGGTAAACCACTGTACTGAATAGCGCCAGATCGCCTAGGGTTAGGGCGTCGCCACAAAGCCATGACTGTGTACCCAGTTCTTTGGTGGCAAATTCCAGCGCACGATCAATGGCCTTGTTATGCAGAGTGATGTTGCCGGGCTCCTGCTTATCTTCCGGGCGTAGTCGTTCGTTACGTACCGCAATGGCCGAATCCATAATGCCATCAGCCAAGGCTTCCCAGCGTTTTACGTGCATACGCGCCAAGGCATCGTTGCGTGGAATAAGAATCGGGCTGTCGTTTAGCATATCCACGTATTCGGCAATCACCGGGGAGTCAAAGACGCACGTTTCATCATCCAGAATCAACGCAGGAATGCGCCCCAGTGGATTAACGCGTACGACCAGGCTACCTGGCTCACGCGGTGGGTCAATCAGGTATTCGTGGGGAATATTCTTTTCCAGCAGCATCAAGCGCACTTTGCGCACATAAGGGCTGGTTGGGGTGCCAAGCAATTTCATGGTTGTTCTCAAATCGTACAGAAGAATCCCGTACCCTACACCTAACCGCAGATGTCGCCCAGCCTCGGTCTCGTCTCAGGCTACGGGTGGTAAAATTGCGGTTTCGAATTTTCCGTATTCAGGAGTTTCAGATGTCTAATGGTCTCGGTGCTTTGACCGCTCTTTCGCCGCTCGATGGTCGTTATGCCGCTAAGGTTGACCTGCTGCGCCCCCATTTTTCTGAATTCGGCCTGATTCATGCCCGTTTGCGTGTTGAGATCGAATGGCTCAAGGCATTGGCTGCGGATCCGCATTTCACCGAAATCCCTGCGTTCTCGGCAGCGACGATTGCCGAGCTGGATGGCCTGGTCAAAAACTTCACCGCCAGCGATGCCGCTGAAGTAAAGGGTATTGAAGCTACCACCAACCACGATGTGAAGGCCCTGGAGTACTGGATTAAAGATAAGACCAAGGCCAATGCCGAAGTCACCAAGGTGAGCGAATTCATTCACTTCGCCTGTACCTCGGAAGACATCAACAACCTGTCGCATGCCCTCATGTGCAAAGGAGCGCGTGAAGAAGTCATGCTGCCGGTGCTGGATAAAGTCATCGCTAAGCTTACCGAAATGGCTCACGCCTACGCTGATGTGCCCATGATGTGTCGTACGCATGGCCAGCCCGCTACGCCGTCCACCATGGGTAAGGAAATGGCCAACGTGGCTTACCGCATGCAACGTGCCCGTGTCCGCATTGCCCAGGCTGAGCTGTTGGGCAAAATCAACGGCGCAGTGGGTAACTACAACGCCCACCTGGCCGCTTACCCTGGCTACGATTGGGAAGGCTTCGCTAAGAAGTTCGTTGAATCACTCGGGCTAGTATTTAACCCGTATACCATTCAGATCGAGCCGCACGATGGTCTTGCCGAGATGTTTGATGCCTTCGCACGCGCTAACGGCATCCTCATCGACCTGGATCGCGACGTCTGGGGATATATCTCGCTTGGCTTCTTCAAGCAGAAGGTCAAAGCCGGTGAAGTCGGTTCATCGACTATGCCGCATAAAGTAAACCCGATCGACTTTGAAAACTCCGAAGGTAACCTAGGGCTGGCCAATGC
>JBPCSW010000099.1:0-2793 GCA_051006675.1 Fluviibacter sp. | reverse complement strand
ACGATACAGAGGAGGGTGAGGATGTCTGAAGAACAGCGTTCCCTGACCGAGCTGGTTGAATCGACCGAAGGCGTTGTTACGCCGGGTCCTGTGATTGATGTGGCCGATCTGGCCTGTATCGTTGAAGCCGCTTTGCTAGCATCAACGGCACCGCTGGACATGGTGCATTTGCGCCGCCTGTTCGATGACACCGTTGCCGCTGACGAAATCCTGCAAGCCATAGGCCATCTGCAGGAACGTTGGCAGAATCGGGGCTGTGAGCTGCTAGAGCTAGCCGATGGCTGGCGCTTCCGTACGCATGCGAAGATTCAGCCGCACCTCGATCGGCTGAATCCGGAAAAGCCGCCGCGTTACTCGCGGGCCGTGATGGA
Organism: Fluviibacter sp.; assembly: GCA_051006675.1. Taxonomy (GTDB): domain Bacteria; phylum Pseudomonadota; class Gammaproteobacteria; order Burkholderiales; family Rhodocyclaceae; genus Fluviibacter. The sequence continues at coordinate 2,422 of JBPCSW010000099.1, read as the reverse complement.
AACCCTGGCGATTATTGCTTACCGTCAACCGGTTACACGGGGCGACATCGAAGACATTCGTGGCGTTACCGTGGCTACACAGGTGATTCGTACGCTCGAAGAGCGCGGCTGGATCGATACCGTGGGCCATCGCGAAACGCCCGGGCGTCCGGCCTTGTACGCCACCACCCGCCAGTTTCTAGATGATCTGGGGCTGCGTAGCCTCACCGAACTACCACCGCTTGAAACCCTGCAGGGCGCCCTCGAAGGCATGCCCGGAGTTGAATAACTGATGCCCCCACCACGTAAACCTGCCGCCCCGCGCAAACCCGCAGCTCGCTCGGCAGCGCCTCGTTCGGCCTCTCCGCGCGCCAAACCGGTTCCGGGTCTTGCTGTTAGTCAGCCAGTTGAAGACGAACAGGATTTTTTTGACGCAGACCTGGACGACTCATTTGAAGAAGCGGGTTCCGAAGCGCCTGCGCGTAAAGCCGCCGCCAATGCGGGTGAACGACTGCAGAAGCTGCTGGCCCAATCTGGCCTGGGTGGTCGCCGCGAGATGGAAGAGTGGATCGCCGAAGGTCGTGTACAGGTAAATGGTGAGCCGGCAACGCTGGGTCAACGCGTACTGCCTGGCGATCGCGTCAAGGTCAATGGTCGTCTCGTTAACCTGCATGGCGCCACCCGTGCACCGCAGGTGTTGCTGTATCACAAGCCGGAAGGGGAGATTGTTTCCCGTAGCGACCCGGCGGGTCGCCCGAACGTCTTTACCAATCTGCCACGTGTGCGTGGCGGCAAGTGGATTGCCGTAGGCCGTCTGGACTTCAACACCAGTGGTCTGCTGCTGTTCACCACCTCGGGTGCGCTGGCTAATGCCCTGATGCACCCACGCCATGAAATGATTCGCGAGTACGCCGTACGCGTGCTTGGCCCGATGGATGATGAATCCAAAGACAAACTCAAAAAGGGTGTCGAGCTGGAAGATGGTCCTGCCGCACTGAAGAGCATCGAAGATGCGGGCGGAGAGGGTGCCAACCAGTGGTATCGCGTCACCATTTCTGAAGGTCGTAACCGCGAAGTGCGACGTCTGTTCGAAGCGGTAGGCCGTACGGTGAGTCGCCTCATCCGTGTGCGTTATGGCCCGTTCCTGCTGCCGCCACGCCTCAAACGCGGTCATTCGCTCATGGTCGAAGACGAAGCGGTTGAAAAACTGATCAAATCGCTGGGTGCCGATGCCGAAGGCCCAACGCGCAATGTTGGTCAGAAGGTCCGCGGTGCCCGTCCCGGTGGTCGTCCGGCACAGCGGGGCCGTGCCCAGGCACGATCACAGGGTAAAGGCGCTGCACCAAAGCGCAGTAGCCCTCGACCTGCGGCAAAAAAACCTTTATAATCGAAAAGTTGCGAATTTCCCGTGCCATCTGATCATTCAGGTCGGGTGGCACAGCCAGTTTTTTGGCGTGATGGGCTTTATGCCCATTTTTTATTTGTGTTTTCCGTTTATTACACATGAGTCTGCAGGAATTAATCGAATCGACAGTCACCGGATTGGGCTACGAGCTCGTCATGGTGGAGTTGTCGCCGCGTAGCCGTCTGGTTCGGGTGTTTATCGACGCCCCCGAAAAGCCGCGCGGTGTTGACGTGGAAGACTGTGCCACGGTCAGCAACCAGCTGACCCATCTGTTTCAGGTTGAAAACATCGATTACGACCGTCTGGAAGTGTCATCACCGGGCCTAGACCGCCCGCTGGTGAAGGCTGCCGACTACACCCGTTTTGCCGGTTCGCAAGTGCAGGTCAAGCTGCGCATGCCGATCGGAGAGCGTCGCCAGTTCAACGGCACGCTGATCGGAATTGAAGGTGACCAGGTTCAGCTAGAACTTGGTGGTAACACCATCACATTCCCTTTATCGAATATCGACAAGGCTCGCCTTGTTCCTAAATTTTGAGCGCCACAGAGGAAAGGACACCAAGATGACTCGTGAAATTCTATTGCTAGTCGATGCGCTGGCCCGTGAAAAGAACGTCAGTAAGGAAATCGTCTTTGCTTCTCTGGAGCTCGCGCTGGCACAAGCCACCCGCAAAAAGATGAACCTGGAAGCCGATGTGCGTGTCGTTATCGACCGCGAAACCGGCGACTATGAATCGTTCCGCCGCTGGGAAATCGTCGAAGACGCTGATCTTGAAAACGAAGATGCCCAGCTGCCGATCAGCGAAGCCCGCGAACAGCACGCCGACATCGAAGTGGGTGACTTCATTGAAGAAGAACTGGAACCTATCGACTTTGGTCGTATCGGTGCCCAGGCGGCCAAGCAGGTCATTCTGCAAAAGATCCGTGATGCCGAACGTGAAGCGCTGCTGCAGAACTTCCTGGAGCGTGGCGAACACCTCGTTACCGGCACCATCAAGCGCATGGAACGCGGCAACGCGATCGTCGAAGCGGGTCGCGTC
>JBPCSW010000098.1:0-14440 GCA_051006675.1 Fluviibacter sp. | reverse complement strand
GCATAACCCTGTGCCAATGTCTGCCGAATCGCGTCTCTCAAGCAGGCCGCTTGAGTCTTACCCGACCAGTACCACGCAGGCAACGGACGCTGCGCATCCAGAAAGTTGACGCTTGACCATTGGGTGCCATAACGCCAGTAAACACCCCGCACAAATTCGCGCCACCCAAGAATCTGCCGGATAAATCCTTCTACCGACGACAACGGGGCAGCGCCCGACGCCAAGGCCGCCTCAGCCCGTGCGATGACTACACGCGGATCAAGCAGCTTGAGATTCAGTGCGGCAGAAATCAGCGAATGCCAGAGGAAAGCCTCTCCCTGCCACATCGCATCCTGCCAACGGCCAAACTCAGGCAAGCGGTGTGTAATAAAATTATCCAACGCAAGCAGTGCCTCTTGTGGCGTCACCGGCCAACCAAAAGAATCAAGAGACCCCGGATGACCAGGGAAATAACGGGCGACATCGGCACAGGCTTCCTGTGTCAATGCGTCCGGAACGAACCGTCTCGGAGCTGGCACAGGCGGGGGGCCACCCGCTCCAAAGCCGTTTCGGTTTTCTGCATCAAAATTCCACTGGCCGCCGATCGGTTGTCCATCCTCCATGAGAACACCCGTACGCTGTCGCATCCAGCGGTAGAAGAACTCCATCCGCAAACTGTCTTTGCCCGCTTTATCACTGCGTGCCGCCCACTGATTAAACTCATCTAAACCACATAAAAAGTGGGGATCTTGAGAAACACCTAGTGGGAGATTGAGCGCATTCGCGCAAGCCTGCAGCGATGCCAGAACCCGCTGATCTCCCGGCTCCATCAGGCAAAGGGCGGCGATCTCCGGATGTTGCACTACAAAGGCCTGTATCGCCATCGCCAGAGAGCTGTAATCATGCGTGCCGATACGCCAGTAATGAACGGCTCTACCCAGAGACTGCTGATGCACGGCAAAGTGCCGCATGGCTGAAAAGAAAAGCGCGGTGCGCGCTTTATGGCTCCAGACATGCGTAGACTCATCCGGCACTTCGACCATCAAAACAAAGTCATTTGCGGTTGCTTGTGCAAGCAACGGGTGTGGGTCGGGGTGCAACTGATCCCCAAGCACCAGAAACAATCTTGGCTTCTGGTGTGTTGCCATCAGTTACTGACTCAAACCGGCGTAATCGCCATCATGAAAAACCAGCGGCACAGGTGATGGGTCTGCCGCAAAGCGGCGGACCTTGCCCAGATACAGCCGATGATCACCGCCATCAATCTGCTGAAAGTTATCAACCTCAAACCAAGCACAACAGCCTGCCAGCAATGGCACACCGCTCAGGCCAGGCGCCCACGAAACTGCTTCAAACGGGTTGTCCAGCGATGAGGCAAACAGATTCGACACTTCGGCCTGCGCCTGCGAAAGGATATTAATCGCGTAGCAACGCGTTGTCTCGAAGGTCTGCAAATGACGGGAGCTCAATTGTAGACTCCACACAACCAACGGCGGCTCTAATGAAACCGTGTTGAACGAGCTCACCGTCAAGCCGATCGCCAATCCGTTTGCGTCTAAAGCCGTAATTACCACAACCCCCGTAGGGAAACGACCGAGAGCCATACGCAAATCACGTTGTGCATCACCTGTCGAGCCAGCCTGCTCAAAAGGGAAGGGTTCTGGATTGTCAGTCTCTGGAGACCGCGTCATTCGGGTCATACCGGTTTACGATCTAATACGTTAGGATGGGCGCTGATTATACCGCTCCCCCTGCCGATAACGACCAGATGCCCAATGCGCAAGACAGCCACAGCTACCACCGATCTTAATTCGGTAACAACCAATACAGCCGCGTTGACCCAATTCACCCCGGCGCTGGTTCGTTGGCAAAAAAAACATGGTCGCCATGACCTGCCCTGGCAACAGACGACCGACCCTTACCGGGTCTGGCTGTCGGAAATCATGCTGCAGCAAACGCAGGTGCAAACCGTTATTCCCTATTACGCCCGTTTTTTGGCGCGTTTTCCCTCAGTAAAAGCCCTCGCCACTGCCGACATCAACGATGTACTCACCCTGTGGGCCGGCCTGGGTTACTACGCCCGCGCACGAAATCTGCATGCCTGCGCTCAGGCAATCGCGACGGATTACCAAGGAACGTTTCCGAACGATCCGGTGCTTCTGGAGAAACTACCGGGTATCGGCCGTTCAACCGCTGCAGCGGTCTGCGCCTTTGCTTTTGGGCATCGTGCGGCCATTCTGGACGGCAATGTCAAACGGGTTTTCTGCCGGGTCTTTGGCATCGAAGGCGTGCCAACTACGTCAAGCGTCGACAAACAGCTCTGGCAGTTGGCGGATAGCTTGCTTCCTAAAAAGGAAATCGAAGCCTATACGCAAGGACTCATGGATCTGGGCGCGACCTGCTGTACGCGCACCAAAACACGGTGTGACGTCTGCCCCATGGCGCATTTCTGCGATGCACTGCGCACGGGTCGTGTTGCTGAACTCCCGCACCGCAAAGTGAAAGCCAGCCTACCAGTCCGCACCAGTAAAGTATGGTTGATCCGCGATGCCGATCATGTGTGGCTGGAACGCCGTCAGGCATGTGGCATCTGGGGTGGGTTACTCAGCCTACCCGAGGCCGACAGCGTGCAGCTGCCTGCGAGTGCCATCGCTCTACCCAGCAAAAGTGTTCGACATAAATTCACACACTTCGAGCTACAGGCCGAAGTAGCACGTTACGTGATTAAAAGCACCACGGAACCCACCGCCTTGAACCGGCATCGCGAACTGGACGCTTACCCGCTGAATGCCGCTGAAGAGTTGGCGTTACCTACGCCCTGGCGCAAACTTCTCGTGGCCGAGGCAACAGAAGGTTAAGGCCTAAACTTTACCGCCCCAGCGTTTGCCTAAGGCGTGCGGCACGCGCAGCTGATCAAGTATGCGCGCCACAATAAAATCCACCATATCTGCCACGCTCTGCGGGTGCTCATAAAAGCCTGGCGATGGCGGCACAATCACGGCACCGGCACGCGCCAGACGCAGCATGTTTTCCAGATGAATCACAGAAAAGGGTGTCTCTCGCGGCACCATAATCAAAGGGCGACGCTCTTTGAGGACTACATCTGCCGCCCGTTCAATCAGGTTATCGGCCAAGCCGGCGGCAATACTAGCTAGGGTGCCCATAGAACAGGGGCACACCACCATGGCATCTGGCGGATTAGAACCCGAGGCAACGGGAGAGAACCACGCATCACGTCCATATACGTGCAGCTTGCCCGAGCGATCAGGAAACTGTTCTTGCAACAATTGCAACGCTTCGTCCGGAGATGAGGGCAGGCGCAAAGCCAACTCCTGCTGAGCAACTACCTGTGCCGCCTGCGAATAAATCAGCTCGACGGTTACGCCAGCCGACAGTAAAGCGTCGAGCAAACGTAAGCCATAGGGCAGGCCAGATGCGCCCGTCCAGGCCAGGCAAACACGTTGCGGCGCTGCTGCAGGGTGGTTAATTAATTCAGTCATGTTTAGCCATTGTGCGGTAGATTTTGATTACTGGCTACGCCAGAGGCATTCGGCTGCATCAGCCAGGCAACGATCAACCCATTGAGCGTGCCGAACAATAAAGCCGCCCCGAAAAACACCGGTGCCAAGACCCAGACACCGGGGCTCGGCACCAGCCATGCGCGAACGATTAATAGCTGCGTCAGCATATGCGCTAGCGCCGCCAGGATCGACAAAGTCACCGGACCAAACCAGCCTGATTGCCGCCGCGCCAACGGCTGCAACATAAACAAAATGACCAGCGAGGCCACCGCACCCCCCAGCGATAAAACAAAGCCCGGCGCAAGAAACTGACCCACCAGCAAACTTACAGCTAGAACACGCAGCAGCGTCACCCAGGCAGCCGTCGTCCAGTCATAACGCAGCAACACCAATAGCGTAACGATATTAGCCAACCCTGGTTTAACGCCCGGCAATGGACTGGGCACGGCCGATTCCACCAAGGCAATCGCAATCGCAGCCGCGGTCAGCCGGGCGATCCGGTGATCATCGGGCGTCAGAATCAATCGACGCAACATATTAGTAAGCCATCGACTCGTAGGCAGGCTGACCGCCTGTCAGTGTCAGGCTGATGTGATTCGGTGCACACAATGCCATCTCTCCGGGTCGTGTCAGCCAACCCTGACGCACACAATACTGACGCGGCCCCGGATCACTCACCACGCGGGCACGCCCGGATTCGATACGAATCATGGTGGTGCCGAGTGGGCCCACCACCGACACCGTTCGATCCTCATTCAGGGGGTATGCGGCAACCAATACACCGTCACGTCGCACTTGTGCCTGGGCTGCAGGCCCAGACTGCCACAGTGATAGCGTCAACACTGCCCAGCCAGCAATGCCGGCCAGCAATACCAACACATCACCGGGTCGCAGCAGTTTTATTATTTTTTGCTTCGGGAACCAGTTCACGGTGCCGCACCAGAACATCCGGACGATTGGCAAATTGCGTGGCCAACCATTCCGTCATCCAGACAGAACGATGTTGTCCACCCGTACAGCCGATCGCCACTGTCAGATAAGAGCGATTGTCGTGCCCATATTTGGGTAACCAATCCGTCACAAAACGGGCAATATCATCGCGCAATTTAATGGCGTCAGGCTGAGCTTCGAGAAACGCAGCGACCGGCGCATCTTTACCTGTAAGTGGGCGCAACACCGGATCGTAATGAGGATTGGGCAGGCACCGCACGTCAAACATAAGGTCAGCATCCCGCGGCACACCATGCTTGAAACCAAAAGATTCAAAGACCAGCGTTAACCCATCCTGGCTATCGACTTTCAGAAAATCGCGAATCCAGGCGCGCAATACAGCTGGCTTCAAATGGCTGCTATCCAGACGATGCCCCATTTCGGCCACAGGTTCCAGCAACGCCCGCTCATGGCGCAATGCCTCAGCCAGCGTCATTGTTTCACTGGTCAGCGGATGGGCGCGACGTGTTTCTGAAAACCGTTGCAACAAGGTCTCGTCACTGGCGTCTAAAAATAGAACACTCACGCGGGCATCGCGTCGCAAATCTTCCAGCGCCTTCGGCAACGCCTCAAGCGAGGGGCCGCTACGCACGTCTACCGCAACGCCAATCCGCGTATAGCCATCACGGCGCAAATGTCCCACCAGCACCGGCAACATGTCGGCAGGCAAGTTATCGACGCAGTAATACCCAGCATCCTCCAACACTGCGAGAGCGATTGATTTACCTGAGCCGGAAAGGCCACTGATAACGACAAGTTCCATGGGGTTCAGTATAGCTGGGGAATGCGCCATAATGGTGGCACAACGTTCAACATCGAGGCGCTGCCTCAGGTGCACCATGAAACTGCTTGACCTGCCTTTTCTGGCGGAAATAACCGCCATTCGACGTGATATCCATGCCCATCCCGAGTTGGCCTTTGAAGAAAGCCGCACAGCTGATGTGGTCGCTAAGGCGCTAGAAGGCTATGGCATTGAAGTCCATCGTGGTTTGGCGGGCACGGGCGTTGTCGGCGTCATTAAAGCGGGCTCCGGCAAACGGATGATTGGCTTGCGCGCCGACATGGACGCACTACCCATGCCGGAACTGAATGAATTCCCGCACCGTTCACGCCATGCCGGAAAGATGCATGCCTGTGGCCACGAAGGTCATACCGCCATGCTGCTGGGTGCCGCACGCTATCTTTCAGAACATCGCGATTTTGATGGCACTGTAGTCTTAATATTCCAGCCTGCTGAAGAGGGTGAAGGCGGTGCCCGTGTCATGATCGAACAAGGGCTCTTCAAGCAGTTCCCGGTCGATGCTGTTTTCGGATTACACAACTGGCCGGGGCTACCCGTTGGACAGATGGCTGTTATGCCCGGACCCGTTATGGCCGGCACCTGCGGCCTGGAAATTCTGATTCGTGGTCATGGTTGTCATGCCGCTATGCCACACCAGGGCGTCGATACGATTCTCGTCGGCACGCAGATTGTGCAAGCACTGCAAAGCGTTATCTCACGCAACCTGCACCCCTGTGATGCCGGCGTTATTTCAGTAACCCAGTTTCATGCGGGCGATGCCTGGAATGTCATTCCGGAAGACGCCGTATTGCGCGGCACGATCCGCACCTTCAAACCGGAAGTGCAGCAACTGGTGGAGCATCGGATTCAGGAAATCTGCAATGGTATTGCCGCCACCTATGGCGCACAGATCGACGTCCGCTATGAGCACCGCTATCCGCCTACCGTGAATAGCGCGCCTGAGGCGCACTTCTGCCAGGAGGTCGCCTCTCGTCTGCTTGGCACCGAAAACGTCATCAAGAACGAGTTACCCTCAATGGGTGCCGAAGACTTTGCCTACATGCTGTTGGAGAAACCGGGTTGCTATGTCTGGCTCGGTAATGGGCCGGGTGAGGGCGGTTGTACGCTACATAACCCGCACTACGACTTTAATGATGAAATTACTGCGCTGGGCATTTCCTACTGGGTCTCACTGACCCAAGATTTTCTGGCTAACACCCAGTAAGGTGCCGCACTCAGTTAGAGGCCCGCGCGTAAATCTGCCGTAGAAACCGAAACGCGCTGTTGCTTCTGCATGAATTCGAGCAGAACAAAGCTGCGCTGCTCGCCATCTGCAATTTCAAAAACGCCTTCCAGGCCAAGCAAAGGGCCACTGACCACACGAACATTATCGCCAGATTCAAAGAGTGATTTCTTGATGTCTTGCGTTCGTTCACGAACCGCCGCCATTACCTCATCCGATACCACAGCATAGGCCTGTCCGAAACGCACTAGCCCTGCAACGCCGAGCGTGGAACGGATCGGCCCCCAGTTATCGTTGCCCTCTTCCAGATGCAAAAACAGATAGCGGGGAAACAGCGCTTCCATCTTCTTCAAAAGCTTGCCACGCTGTAAACGCTCGACTTCCATCAACGGCAAATAGGTCTCATAGCCCTGACGGACGAGGTTTTCCAACGCCCGCGCTTCATTGCGGGGTTTGCTTTGAACGAGATACCAAGCGCGCGACATAATTTATGCATTTTAACCATACACTTTTTATATTCGCCAACCCATTGATTTGCTTGACGTAGCGCCCTCAGACCCGTATTGTCACGGCTTGGATTGATGCCACGCGCCGATTTGAGCTCCTCAGCTTGCGGGCGCGTTAAAAAATACTGCTAAAGCGATGGGATGCCGAACACCCGCCGCTTGCAGCTCCGCTGACCGGCGGGTTTTGTTTTTTGAAGATGATTGCCATGAACGCACCGCAACCTGATCGTACCGAAGAGATTCTTTCCCTCCTGAAAGAACGTGTCCTTGTGCTTGATGGTGCCATGGGCACAATGATCCAGCGACACAGCCTGACCGAAGCCGATTTCCGCGGTGAGCGCTTCGCCAGCCATGCCCATGATCTAAAAGGCAACAACGATCTGCTACTGCTGACCCGCCCGGAAATTATTCAGGGGATTCACGAGCAATACCTTGCGGCTGGCGCCGACATCATTGAAACCAACACCTTCAATGCCACGCGTCTTTCCCAGTCTGACTACAAACTGGAAGAGATCGTCTACGAATTAAACGTTGCGGGTGCAGCACTCGCTCGTGCCGCCTGCGACAAATACACGGCACAAAATCCTGCCAAGCCACGACTCGTTGCCGGCGTCATCGGCCCTACGTCGCGCACCGCATCGATTTCACCCGATGTGAACGATCCGGGTGCACGCAACGTCACTTTTGATGAGCTGGTTACCAACTACAAAGAAGCAGCGAATGGTCTGATCGACGGCGGTGCCGACATCCTGTTGATCGAAACCGTCTTCGATACGCTCAATGCCAAAGCCGCCGTTGTGGCCGTCGAGCAGGTCTTTGCGCATCGAGGCCGCCGTTGGCCCGTGATGATTTCCGGTACGATCACCGATGCTTCGGGTCGTACGCTATCCGGCCAAACTGCCGAAGCTGTCTGGATTTCGCTGGCGCACGCACAACCTATCTCGATGGGTCTGAATTGTGCACTCGGCGCCAAAGAATTGCGCCCGCACGTTGAAACACTGTCGCGTATCTGTCCAACCTATATCTCTGCCCACCCGAATGCAGGTCTGCCCAACGCTTTTGGTGGTTACGATGAAACGCCGGAGATGCTGGCAGAAGATATCCGCGAGTGGGCCGTGCATGGCCTGGTCAACATTGTCGGTGGCTGCTGCGGCACCACGCCGGATCATATCCGGGCTATTGCCAATGCTGTTGCTGATGTAAAACCGCGGCAACCGGCCGAGGTACCGCACCGCCTGCGTCTATCCGGTCTGGAGCCATGCGAAATTGGTCCCGAGTCATTCTTCGTCAATGTCGGTGAGCGTACCAACGTGACCGGCTCACGCGCCTTTGCCAAAATGATTCTGGAAAGCCGCTTCGACGATGCGCTGGCCGTTGCGCGTCAACAGGTTGAGAATGGTGCGCAAGTCATCGATATCAACATGGACGAAGCCATGCTGGATTCGGAAGCCGCCATGGTGCGCTTCCTGCAGCTTATTGCTTCGGAACCGGATATCTCTCGCGTGCCCATCATGATCGACTCGTCCAAATGGTCGGTCATTGAAGCGGGGCTCAAGTGTATTCAAGGTAAAGGGATCGTTAATTCGATCTCCATGAAAGAAGGCGAAGCCGAGTTTCTGCGCCAGGCACGTCTGGCACGCCAGTATGGCGCCGCTGTGATCGTCATGGCCTTTGACGAAAAGGGCCAGGCCGATACCTTCGCCCGCAAGACTGAAATCTGCGCCCGCGCCTACAAGTTGCTGGTCGCTAATGGCTTTCCTGCAGAAGACATCATTTTTGACCCAAACATTTTTGCCATCGCCACCGGTATTGCCGAGCATGATGGTTATGCCGTCGACTTTATCGAGGCAGTACGCTGGATCAAGGCTCATCTACCGCATGCCCATATTTCGGGCGGTGTCTCGAACGTGTCGTTCTCCTTCCGCGGCAACGACCCAGTACGCGAAGCAATTCACACCGTCTTCCTGTATCACGCCATTCAGGCGGGCATGACGATGGGCATCGTTAACGCAGGCCAACTGGGCGTATTCGATCAGCTAGATGCTGAATTGCGCGCCAAGGTAGAAGACGTCGTACTGAACAAACATGCCGGCGCCGGCGAAGCCCTCGTCGAGTTCGCCCAGAATGTAAAAGGCACCGCTAAAGAAAAGGTTGAAGACCTTGCCTGGCGTAGCTGGCCTGTCGCCGAGCGCTTAAGCCACGCCATGGTGAAAGGCATCACAGAGTACGTGGTGGCCGATACAGAAGAATGTCGTGCCGAACTGGCTGCTGCCGGCCAACCGCCTCTGGCCGTTATTGAAGGCCCGCTGATGTCCGGCATGAACACGGTTGGCGATCTTTTTGGCGCCGGCAAAATGTTCCTGCCGCAAGTGGTCAAATCTGCCCGCGTCATGAAGCAGGCTGTTGCCCATCTGGTGCCATTTATCGAAGAAGAGAAAGCCCGCACCGGTGCCGCTGCCAAGGGCAAGCTGTTGATTGCCACCGTTAAAGGTGACGTACACGATATCGGCAAAAATATTGTGGCGGTTGTGCTGGGCTGTAATGGTTACGAAGTGGTCGACCTAGGCGTCATGGTGCCCTGCGAACAAATCCTCAAGGCCGCACGTGAACATAATGCACAAGTCATTGGTCTCTCGGGTCTGATTACCCCGTCTCTGGAAGAGATGACCCACATCGCCAGCGAAATGACCCGTCAGGGCTTCAACGTGCCACTCATGATTGGTGGCGCGACCACCAGCCGGGCTCATACCGCCATCAAGATTGCACCAAACTATGCACATCCGGTCGTTTATGTGCCTGACGCATCACGTGCCGTAGGCGTTGTATCAAATCTGCTTTCGTCAGATCCGGCCAAAGTACAAGCTTACAAAGATGAACTCAATGCCGATTACGAAAAAGTTCGGCAGCAGCACGCCAACAAGAAGGGCGTGACGCTCGTCTCTGCGGAAGCCGCCAGCGCCAATGCCTTTGACGGATTCGGTGGCGAGTTTAATGGTTATCTGCCTGTCACGCCCAATCAAACCGGCGTACAGGTCATTGAACCTGCGCTGTCTGAACTGGTGCCTTATATCGACTGGAGTCCCTTCTTCCAGACCTGGGATCTCACCGGCTCATTCCCGGCGATTCTGGAAGACAAGGTCGTCGGCGAAACTGCCAAACAGGTCTATGCCGATGCCCAGGAGATGCTTAAGCAGATCGTTGCCGAGCAATGGCTGAAGCCACGCGGCGTATTCGGTCTATTCCCCGCCAACCGCGTGGGTGATGATATCGAGATCTATACCGATGAGGCACGTCAGCACACCGGTATGATCTGGCACAACCTGCGCCAGCAACAAGAACGGCCGGCCGGTAAACCAAACTGGTGCCTAGCCGACTTTATCGCCGAGAAAAAACCGTCAGACACAACGTCTGACTGGATTGGTGGCTTTGCCGTCTCTTGCGGCGAAGGCATCGAAGTACCCCTCAAGCGCTTTGAAGCCGAACACGATGATTACCGTGCCATCATGCTTAAATCACTGGCCGATCGCTTGGCCGAAGCCTTTGCCGAATGGCTGCACCGCGAAGTGCGAATGAAGCACTGGGGTTATGCCGCCGATGAGGCACTCGATAATGCCGCACTCATCAAAGAAGCTTATCGCGGCATCCGCCCGGCACCGGGTTATCCGGCCTGCCCGGATCATCTGGCCAAGCGCGGTCTGTTCGAGTTACTCGACGTGCCCAAGCGAGCGGGTATGACGCTCACCGAATCCTGCGCCATGTGGCCTGCCGCCTCAGTCTCCGGTTTCTATCTCGCGCACCCGGCTGCCCGATATTTTGCGGTTGGCAAAGTTGGTATGGATCAGCTTGAAGATTGGGCCCGTCGTTGCGGCTTATCCGTGGATGAAGCCAAACGCTGGCTGGCTCCAAATCTGTAAAGCACCTGCTTGAAACTGGGCCACCGTCAGGTGGCTTAGTTTTTATTGGGCAGAAAAATCTTTGGGGGCTTCCCAAGTAATTTCTTTTTTCTCGCGCTGCGCCTGATCAAGCATCTTGATAAAAGGCTGTGCCCGGACTGCCAGCCCCACCAATTCATGCGGCTCGATACCCACTTCGGGAATCGGGAGTTCTTCGCGCCGCTCCCGGCCTTCTCGCATCCGCTTTTCCTGCTCGGTCAGCGCATGCAAACGCACAAGTGCCGCTGCCATGTCTTCAATGGTGATCACCCCCCGTCGTGTGGGGGTCTTGCCGATGACTTTAAGCAGCGCACGCGCCACATCGTCAAACATCAATAGATTAGCTGTCGCCTGTGAAACAAACCGAACCAGCATAGCGCCTCCTTGGATTAACTGACGGGATATTAATCCCGTTTTTAGCTCTCCTTTATAATACGCCATACCCCGATAATGAATAAAAACAGAGAGCTACCACCATGCATATCCTTGAACCCCTCTTTGAACAGAACCGGATCTGGTCTGAAAAGACACAGAAAGAAAACCCCGAATTCTTCGGTGACCTTGCCAAACTGCAGCAACCGGAATATCTCTGGATTGGTTGCTCCGATTCCCGAGTACCCGCTAACCAGATCATGGGGTTGAAGCCGGGCGAAGTGTTCGTGCACCGTAACATCGCCAACGTGGTAGTACACAGCGACCTCAATTGCCTGTCTGTTGTGCAGTACGCCGTTCAGGTACTACGCGTCAAACATATTCTCGTCGTAGGCCACTATGGCTGCGGTGGCGTCAAGGCGGCACTGGACGGCATTCGTATCGGCCTGGCCGACAACTGGTTACGGCACATTCATGATGTACGTCAGAAACACCAGGCGATTCTTGATGCAGCACCGGAAAACGAACGCCATGACCGCCTGTGCGAGCTGAATGTCATCGAACAGGTACTGAACCTAGCCCAGTCCACCGTCCTTTACGACGCCTGGTCACGCGGCCAGGAAATTACAGTGCATGGTCTGGTCTACGGTTTACAGGATGGCATTGTCCGTAATCTGAACATCTCGATTCACAGTCTCAATGCCATCTGCCCAGCGTACAACCATGCGCTGAGCAACTACATGACAGAAGCGTAAGATGGCCGGCCCCAGCAGCATGCGCAAAACCCTGCTGGCCGGCGCCATCGGCAACGCGATCGAGTTTTACGACTTTATCGTCTACGCCTATCTGGCAGGTTATTTCGCCGCACATTTTTTCCCGACGCATGACCCTGTTGCTGCCATGCTCGCTAGTTATGGCGCATTCGCTACCGGTATGATCATGCGACCGGTAGGCGGCATCGTCTTCGGCAACATCGGCGATCGCATCGGACGTAAAGCAGCACTACAACTCTCCGTCCTGCTCATCGCCATACCCACATTACTCATCGGCCTGATGCCGACCTATGCCGCCATAGGACTGTGGGCACCCGTGCTATTGATACTCCTACGTATGCTGCAGGGACTCTCAGTCGGTGGCGAATACTCATCTTCCATCGTTTTTCTCATAGAGCATGCATCGCCCAAACAACGCGGCTTTGTCGGTGGGTTTAGCCCCATGGGTGCGTTTGGTGGTCTACTACTCGGCACGCTTGTCAGTTTCTTATGTACGACCGCGCTTGGTAAAGCGGTCATGGCCGACTGGGGTTGGCGCGTCCCGTTCATTGCCAGCATCTTTTTAACCGGCATCGGCATTGCAGCGCGTCGAGCACTTGCTCAGGACATGCTAAATAAAGACGAGGTCTTGAAATCTCCGGTGCGCGAAGCTTTCCGCTACTACTGGCAACCTATGGCAGCCATCGCCCTGGCGAATACCGCAACTGGTATCGTCTCCTTCGTTGGTTTCATGTATTGCGTGCCGTGGATGGTTAAAGAAGCCGGTGTGCCAACCACACTAGCGCTTGCCGTGAATATGTTTGGCCTACTCATGGTGAGCTTACTCTCCGTAGTTGGCGGTCGAGCAGGTGACCAATTCGGTCGTCTACGCATCAGTCGACTTGGCGTTCTGATCCTCTTACTGGGTGCCTGGCCTGCGTTTAGTCTGTTCCGCAGCGGTGACACATTGGCCATGTTGTGCGGTGGATTGCTCCTTGCCATTGGGCAAGGTTTCTTTCTCGGTCCTTTGTCCGCCAGCATGGCAACACTTCTTCCAAAGCAAGTGCGGGTAACAGGACTTTCTTTTGGCTACAGCCTGGCCGTTGGTATATTTGGTGGCCTGGCACCCATGCTGACGGAATTCCTGATCGCTCACTACAACGTAGCCATGGCACCGGCCATTGTCATCATGCTCGGCGCTACCGTATCGCTCTGTACACTTTACTTGCATCCACTTTGGCGTCACAACACCGGCCATTTGCCGGAAGACGATCTGCCCGTTCTCGTAACAAGCTAATATGAAGCTTGGTATTGATCTCGGCGGCACCAAGATTGAAGCAGCCATATTGGATGCTGCAGGCAGTTTCATATTTCGCGAACGTGTGGCAACTCCCCAAGGTGACTACGGGGCTACGCTTTGTGCGATTCAATCCTTAATCGGCAAAGCGGAATCAGCACTGAATCACTCCGTTGATGCGGTTGGCGTAGGTCACCCCGGCTCAGCGAATCCAACCGATGGCCGCATCCGCAACGCCAACTCCACCTGCTTGAATGGGCAAACGCTGCAGGCTGATTTACAAGCGCTTCTAAAACGGCCGGTCGCTTTAGCGAACGATGCCGATTGTCTAACACTGAGCGAGGCTAGCGATGGCGTCGCACGTGATTGCGCGTCGGTCTTCGGCGTTATTCTAGGTACGGGCGTGGGAGGTGGCTGGGTCATTAACAAACAATTGCACCAAGGCCCCAACGGCCTCTCTGGCGAATGGGGCCACAGCCCATTGCCTGTTAACAACGTCGACGAGCTAACAGGCCCTACTTGCTACTGTGGCAAACAGGGCTGCATCGAAGCTTGGCTATCGGGTCCGGCACTGGTCGCGGACTATCATCGTCAGACTAATGATCAATCCATCACCGACGTGCCCGTACTTATAAATGCAGCGTCCCAAGGCAACCAGAACGCACAGCAAGCGCTTGATCGTCATACGCAACGACTAGCCCGTTCGTTAGCCGTCATCATCAATGCGGTTGATCCTGCGGCTATTGTTTTAGGGGGTGGCGTCTCTCAACGCCCCGGTTTAATTACAAGCCTCTACGCAGCACTGCCGGCTCACGTTTTCTTACCCGCCGGCACGCCACTACAAACGAAGATTTTGTTGCCGGCTTTCGGTGACAGCTCTGGCGTGCGTGGAGCTGCACGCCTCTAGCACTCGAGCGGGTCGACTTCCACACCCCACCGTACGCCGCCCGGTGCATGGCCACGTGTCATGCCACGTCCGCCACTGATCATCGGCAACCATTGATTCAGAAAACTTTGCAAAGCAATCCGGCTGGGTGATTCCAATAAAAGCTGTGCCCGCTCCCGAC
>JBPCSW010000097.1:0-7344 GCA_051006675.1 Fluviibacter sp. | reverse complement strand
CTGCTGACCAGTTCACCAGAATCTGCCCGGAAGATTTATCAACACTTCGGACAATATCGCCCACAAAAGGGATTAATCGTTCCCGCGGCTTCTCCGCCGAATTATCCTTAACGATTAATACCGCATTGGCACCAGTTTCGATCATGCGACCAACCTGACCAAGCACATCGCCCTGGGCATTAAGCACGGTTAGTCCAATCAGATCAGCCCAGTAGTACTCATCGCTTGCGGTTTCCGGCAGGCTTTCGCGTGGCGCACCAATCCAATAGCCACGCAATGCTTCCGAAGCATTACGATCAACGACTTCTGTCAGCTTGACCACCAGCCCATCGCCGTGCACCCGCAAAGATTCCGGAGCGACCGGTCGCCAAAGCGCCAGCCCATCAGGATCAGGTTCACTGGGAGTAATCCACCAGGTTGACACGCGCTGCCAACCTTCGGGATCATCGGCAAAGGGGTGCAGATGAAACCACCCCTTGATACCGTAGGCCGCACCTACGCGGCCTAGAATGACGCAACGCTGCTGCGTTACGCCATCTTGTGCAACAGACTTAGGCTGCAATCTTGGCAGCGTAGCCCTTGGCTAGCAGGGCAACACGAGGCGACACTTGGGCACCAACGCTCTTCCAGTAAGCCAGGCGATCCATGTCGATGCGAATCGGCTCTTCTGCACCCGAAGCAACCGGGTTGTAGAAGCCGATGCGCTCGACGAAACGGCCATCACGGCGCGTACGCGAGTCTGCGACGACGAGAGTATAGAAAGGACGCTTTTTGGCGCCACCACGGGATAGACGAATAACGACCATACGGATGATTTCCGGACAGAGAAAAACCGCAGATTGTACAGCACGATTGGCGGAAATGCCACCCCTAGCGTGCTTTACTCCGGAAACACCGTGGCGATACTCGCCTGAACCGCCTCCGCAGCGGCCTTCGGATCAGCCGCACCGCGTATTGGGCGACCCATAACGATATAGTCGGCGCCATTACGGAAGGCCTGCGCCACATCTACCGTACGCTTTTGATCATCTGACCCCCGGTTTTCGACGGGGCGAATACCCGGCGTGACCACCATGATGCGCTGGCCCAGCTCTTTACGGATCAACGGCGCTTCCAGACCCGACGAAATGATGCCATCACAACCAGCCTCCAGCGAACGTCGGGCACGCGACAGCACCAGGTCTGAAATGTCACACTGGAAGCCGAGGTCATCAAGGTCTCCCTTGTCCAGGCTGGTCAGCGCCGTTACGGCTAATACCTTCAGGTTGCCCTTTTCCTTACCCGCTGCTTCCATGATGGCCTGATTGCCATGCACCGTCGCAAAGGCCACGTTGCGCTTAGCCAGCGCACGAATGGCAGAACGTACGGTTTCCGGGACATCAAAGAATTTCAGGTCAACGAATACTTTCTTACCGCGAGCGCCCAACCAATCGATGAGTTCGAAATAGCCACCCGCCATGAACAGCTCCATGCCCACTTTGTAGAACTGAACGCTGTCACCCAGCTGTTCGACAAGGGCTTTGGCTTCTGCGGCATCAGCCACATCCAGCGCAACGATCAGGCGCTCATTACGCGGCACGGTGATCTGGGAACGAAAATCAGTCGAATTCAAAGCGGTCATCAAAAACTCCGGGGCAAACAATTTGCAACGCTTAGCATTATGACAGAGGCCGCTCTGCTTCGGCAGCCCGGCTTGTATTGCCTCAGCTCAAATAGCGTGCGGTGGCCAATTGTCTGCCCGGCGAATCGGCAAGCTCTGCGGTGACCACACACCCGAGCAGCACCATGAGCCAGCATAAATAGAGCCAGAGCAGAAAAACCGGCAGAATGGAGAAAGCGCCGTAGATGGCCGTATACGATGAGAATTTTTGCAGATACTGGCCGAAGCCCCACTGCAGCAAGGCAATGCCGACGGCCGAGAAAAGACCGCCATACAGCGCATGTTTAATGCGTACGTGGCAATTCGGCATCACCCAATTAAGCCAAGCCAGAAAAGCCGCTAGGGTCAGCGTAGCCACCGCACCGGAAGCGACACGCTGCACCCATAAGGGTTCACCAAAGAACCCCAGGGAAAGTGACACGGCCCACATTAACCCGGCAAAGCCCATACCCAACACAATCGGGACGATGCATAAGAGCAACAGGTAATGTGCCACACGGTGAAAGAATCGTCGGTCGGGAGTCAGCCGCCAGACGCGGTTGTATGCCTGTTCAATGGCCCAGAACATGGCCCAGACAACCACCAGCAGGAACCCAATACCCACCACGGTATAGCGCGTCGCATTGCCTGAAAACGTGAGGGTGTAACTCGCAATCAACTTGCCCGCCTTTTCCGGCAGTAGATATTTAACGAGCAATTGATCAAACGCCGTGTGCACCTCTGCAAAACCCGGAACATAGGTCGCAATAACAATCACCAGCGCCACCAGCGGCACCAGTGATAACAGCGTTGTATACGCCAACCAGGCTGCCACCACATCTAATTCATCCGCACGAATTCGCGACAACAATGCGATTACCGGCTGAAACTTCAACCGGAGTAGCCGTATTAGCGGCGCTATGGACGATGGCGAAATCGGAGAGTACATCTATGAGCAAGCCGCTGAGGGATCGCAGGCATGTAGTGAAAGTCGCAGGTATGATACGGCATGCGTAAAATTCTTGTTTTGTACTATAGCCAAAAAGGCTCCGTTGAAGCCCTGGCCCGCGCCATAGCCCATGGGATTGATGGCGTATCGGGTGCTGAAGCCGTTCTCCGTACAGTACCTCGTGTCAGCGCAGTCTGCGAAGCCAGCGAAGCAGCCATTCCGGAATCTGGCGCCCCCTATGTGACGCTGCAGGATCTCGCCGATTGCTCAGGTCTTGCACTGGGCAGCCCAGTTCGTTTTGGCAACATGGCTGCGCCCATGAAATATTTCTGGGATGGCACAGTAACAAGTTGGCTTTCTGGTGAGTTGATCGGCAAGCCAGCCGCAGTTTTTACCTCCTCTGGCAGCATGCACGGCGGCAATGAAAGCACCCTGTTGAGCATGATGCTGCCTCTTTTTCATCATGGCATGCTGCTGCTCGGCTTACCCTATAGCGAAGTGGCCCTATCCGAAACACAAAGCGGCGGCACGCCATACGGCGCTAGCCATATCGCCGGCGCTAGCGGCAATCCAACCCCAACGGCAGATGAAATTGCCCTCGGCAAAGCACTCGGTAAGCGCTTGGCTGAAACGGCCTGTCAACTTGTGAAATAGCAAAATTAACAGTTATGAATGCTGTGAGCGCACACCAAATTAAACTCACCCGCTTACGCTGGGCTGCCGTCCTATCGTTACTGGCGCTCATTGTATTGTCGTTGCTCTGGGAGCGCTGGTTGGCACCGATACGTCCGGGCGGCTCCTGGCTTATGCTGAAAGCTGTACCCCTACTGCTGCCACTACGTGGATTACTTAACGGGAAACGTTACACCTATCAATGGTCTTCCTTATTGATTCTGGCCTACATCACGGAAGGCTTGGTGCGCGCCACTAGCGACACCGGCACCAGCCAATGGCTTGCCATCATCGAAACGACGCTATCGATTCTCTACTTCATCAGCGTTCTCATGTTCTGCTACGACACGCGGCCATCATTAACCAACCCAGCGCTTAAGCGATCACGCAAAAAACGCTAGCTGATAACCGGGTTATGCAGACCCGGTGCCGCCAACCGTCAAGCCATCAATCCGGAGTGTTGGTTGACCCACACCCACAGGGACGCTTTGTCCTTCTTTGCCACAGGTGCCCACCCCGGAATCCAGCGCCAGATCATTGCCGATCATGCTAACTCGTGTCAGGGCATCCGGACCATTACCGATCAAGGTAGCACCTTTGATCGGGTACTGGATCTTACCGTTCTCTACCCAATAGGCTTCTGACATCGAGAACACAAATTTTCCATTGGTGATATCCACCTGACCACCACCGAAGTTCACCGCATAAATACCACGATCAATCGATGCCAGAATCTCGGCGGGATCAGACTGGCCTGCCATCATGTAGGTATTCGTCATACGCGGCAATGGTAAATGCGCATAGGATTCACGGCGACCATTACCCGTTGGCGCCACACCCATGAGACGGGCGTTATGCGTATCCTGAATATAGCCTTTGAGAATGCCGCCCTCGATCAATACGGTCTGCTGTGCCGGCGTGCCTTCATCATCGACATTGAGCGATCCGCGACGACCGGAAAGCGTGCCATCATCAACTACGGTCACGCCGGGGGCTGCAACGCGCTCGCCAACACGGTTGGCAAAAGCCGAACTGCCTTTACGATTAAAATCCCCTTCCAACCCGTGGCCGATGGCTTCGTGTAGCAATATACCTGGCCAGCCGGGGCCCAATACGACACTCATCTGACCCGCTGGTGCCGGACGGGCATCGAGATTAACCACGGCCTGATGCACCGCTTCTCGCGCGTATTTGGCAAGAACATCATCGGTAAAATAGGCATAATCCGTTCGGCCACCACCGCCCGCATAACCTTGTTCGCGTCGCCCATCCTGCTCCACAATCACCGTAATACCAACCCGCACTAGTGGCCGAATATCAGCAATGCGTCGGCCATCGGCGCGCTGCACCATCACGACATCATATTCCCCCGCCAGAGAAGCCATGACTTGTTTCACACGCGGGTCAATTGCCCGTGCCAACTGCTCCAGCTTTTCCAACATCGCCACTTTGGCAGGCGCTTCCAATGAAGCAATTGGGTCTAATGGTAAATAGCGATCAGCACTGGCTATCAAACCTGAGCCATGCCCCGTCGCTACCGATTGTGTAGAACCGCTCGCCCCAATCTCGCGAACAGCCGCACTCGCAGACTTCAAAGAAGGTAACGACACATCATCAGAATAAGCAAAAGCCGTTTTCTCACCACTGATCGCCCGAACACCTACTCCCTGATCAATACTGAAACTACCTGCTTTCACGATTCCCTCTTCCAGACTCCAGCCTTCTGATCGAGTCGTTTGAAAGTAAATGTCAGCATCATCCACCTGAGACTGCATGATATTGCCAAGAACGGATTCAACTTGCGCAGTGCTCAGCTCATGCGATTCGAGCAAAAGATCCTGGGCAACATCAAGCGCTGCTGGCTTTGTATCTACGGGTGTTTTCAGTGTCATGCTCAGATTCTACGATGTTTAAGGGCTGGTAAGCGATGGCGAACCGTTTCAAGGCGCTGGCGATTAAAGTCGGCGCAAACCCAGCCTTCACCTGTAGGTAACACGCTAAGCACTTCTCCCCATGGGTCGACGATCATGCTGTGCCCCCAAGTTTTACGCCCGGTCTCATGACGACCGCCCTGTGCGCTGGCAATAACGTAACACTGGTTTTCTATGGCGCGTGCACGTAGCAGCACCTCCCAATGCGCCTCCCCCGTTGTTGCAGTAAATGCGGCCGGCAACACCAGAATATCTACTGGACCCAAAGCACGGAAATACTCGGGAAAACGCAGGTCATAGCAAATCGACAAACCGATGCGGGCAAATGGCGTATCAAAAGCCACCGGTTCAACGCCCGCCTCAATGCTCAAAGATTCATCATAAGCCTCGGCGCCTGCTTTAAAACCGAATAAATGCATCTTGTCATAGCGACTGATTTGCACCCCCGACGGATCAAACACCAGCGTGCTATTTAAAGCACGTAAAGAATCTTTTCCCGTCATAGGGACCGAGCCGCCAATTAACCAGATACCCAGTTCTTTCGCTAAAGCGGCCAATGCACGTTGCAACGGCCCATCGCCCGCGGTCTCACGAATCGCTAATCGCGCTTCATCACTTGCGCCGATCATCGGAAAGAACTCGGGCAAAACCACCACTTGCGCACCGTCTGCGACTGCGCCACGCACCAGCCGATCCACTGCCAACAGGTTATCCTCAACGCGTGGCGTAGATACCATCTGCACAGCGGCCAATCGAATCAATTCGTGTGCCATCACGTCAAGGGGCTTTCGTTGCAGGTGGAGGTGTTGCCGTCGTACCGGCTGATGCTGGCGCCGATGGCGAAACCTTGTCACTAATTGCCGAGACGGCCTTGCCTGGCAAATCGGCAGCCGCTTTACCTGCGTTCACCGCATCCGTTGCCAACGATTCTTTGTCCACCAGCGGGTCAGACCACGTACCGGTAATGTGATACTTGAAAGAGAACACCTTGCCTAATGGATCGCCCAGTACCTTCTGCGCCGCGAAGGTGACGGCCCCCGCAATCGGGTTCAGCACAGTTACCCCTAAGGCAACACTGTTGCTGAGGGCTGGCCGCACCGTAACCACCACATCCTGCGTCTGAGTCGCGAGGTTTGTTTCTCCACTCATCAAAACAACGGCAGACGGCGTATCCATTTCAAGATCGGATGTCTTCATAAGACCATCTCGAATATCAAATCTTCCCTGGATTGATTCAAAGGCCAATCCTTCGCTGAAAATGTCGCGAAAATCCAGAGAGAAACGTTGCGGCAACGACTGGAGTGACAGCAGCCCCAACAACCTTCCAACACCAGGATCCATTTTCGAAAACTGACCGTCTTTGGCAGTCATTTTGTAATTACCTGACAACTGCGCCGGTTCAAAGCCAAACGGCGTCGCGGGCCAACTCACCTGTCCTTCCATGGTGGCAGTGCCACGTTTCACCGTGCCCGGGAATCCCAGTTTCGTCAGCAGATTCCCCACCTGCGGACTATTCAGCTTGAAATCCATCGACGTCAGGTTAACAGGCGAACTCCCTTTACCCGGTTGCACAACCCAGTTCAATCGGCCGTTAAATTTAAGATCCGGGCCTTCGAGCAAGAAGGGATCGACACGCCAGGACTGACTCTGACCCATCTTCTGATTACGTGCACGGAAACTCATCTTCCCCCAAGGCTTGCCCTGCCAGTACAACTCATCGATCTTGAATGACAGATCAGGCAAGGACTCCACCTCTTGCTTCACATTCGATGATGTACCCGGCTGAGAGTCTGTTGCCGCCGTCAAATCCAGCGGGGTGAGATGGCCTTGCAAGAGACCCCGTTCGCCGCCGTCGGCAGCGCCCGGCGGATACCAGTCCATCTGGCCTTGCAACTCCTTACTGCCTATCTGAATCACGGTACGATCTGTCGCGCTTTGTACATTAGCCCGAAAATCCTGGAACTTGCGGCCAAACAACGTG
This sequence comes from Fluviibacter sp., assembly GCA_051006675.1. Classification (GTDB taxonomy): domain Bacteria; phylum Pseudomonadota; class Gammaproteobacteria; order Burkholderiales; family Rhodocyclaceae; genus Fluviibacter. Next base: position 172 of record JBPCSW010000097.1, on the reverse strand, counting down.
ACCATCGGGGCCTTCAGAGAAAGTGCCACAGGGGCATTCTGAGCGCGACGTGCCGTTGTGGCCCCTTGCCGCCCCATGCCTGCACCCACCGCCTTCAACCAGAAATCCAGATCCACAGGTTTTAACGACTCTAATTGCACGCCAGCCTGCTCCATATTAGTCTGCGTCTGAC
>JBPCSW010000096.1:0-3028 GCA_051006675.1 Fluviibacter sp. | reverse complement strand
TGTGCTAAAGCGCTAGAAATACCAAAAAATAGTGCTATCGTCGCCAAAGCTGTCCGAATTCTGGGCATGGTCTTAATATCTCAACATCGGTACGGGTTAAATTTGGGGCACTAGTCTGCAGCACCAAGGGTTGAGTGTAAACCATCAGCGATGGTTGCCCTGCCCGATTTCGTAGGGATTGGTAGGAAATAGCGGGGTCTTTAAGAGAGGATTTGCATCACGCTTTTCTGGGCCCATTCAACCGCAACAAGGAGTCGCCATGAACGTCAAAAACGTAGCTATCAGCATTCTCGCCGTTTCAACACTCGCCGCCTGCGCGACGCCGACAGAACTACGCGGCCGCCAGGTCACTTTTGCAGCATCCAGCTTGGCGCCCAATGCCCAACAGACCCTGAACTGCGTCGCCAAGGGTTGGGAACAAGCGACCCAACAGCCCGTCACGGTCTCCAAATTTGACAATGGCTTCACTGCCGTAGCGCAATCTAAAACCTTGTTCGGTACCAATACAGATTTCGTTATTGATTCGGGTAATGCCCGCACTGGTGGCGCCGTATTCCAGCTTTGGTCCACCATGAGCAAAGATTCCACCGATCAACTGATTGCGATTATTCAGCCCTGTCTCTAAGCATTGGAAAGGTCTTAAAAATGACGACGAAGTCTCCACTAAAAGTTTTTGCCTTAACAGCCATTTTGGGGGTGGCTTCGTCGATTGCTCTGGCAGATCCGGCCGTAGCGCCCTTTTACCAATCGGCCATGCAGATGAAGGCAGATGGCAAACTGGGCCAGGTGATCAAGAAGGAAAAAATTGCCACGCCGATTCCCGGTGCACAGGCCTGGCGTATTGCGTATATTTCATCCGATCTCAATAATCAGAAGACCATCTCAACGGGACTGGTCGTTGCACCCGTTGCGGCTGCGCCTGCCAGCGGGCGACCCATCATTTCATGGTCGCATGGCACCACGGGCAATGCCCAAAACTGTGGGCCATCACAGGTTGAAAACCCTGCCCGATCGCTGAACCAGTACTTCCTGGTCAACGGTGACTCGTGGACAGATTACGGCCTGCCTAGCCTGGAACAGTTCATCAAAGAGGGTTACGTGGTGGTCGGCACAGACTATCAGGGTCTCGGCGGCGGTGGCCGTCACCAATATGCGGTTGCCAAAACCAATGGTCGTGATGCCATCAATGCGGCCCGCGCTGCTGGGTCTATGAAAGAAACCCGCGCCGGTAAGAAAACGATCATGATTGGCTGGTCGCAGGGCGCTGGTTCAACGGTCGGCGCATCTTCTCAGGCTGACTACATCGCCCAGAAGGGCACTGCGTTTGATGGTCTGGAGATGCTGGGCTTTGTCGCAATGGCCGTGCCGGATCTGGCGATGTACGCACCGGCCTCTCTGGATGAGTCAGGCGCAACCAAGATGATCAATGATTTTGCAACCGCCTGGTCAGTCGATAGTTTCGCCTTCGCCCATATGTCGATGAACCTATGGGGCACGCAGGCGGCTTATCCAGATAGATTAAAATTGAACGATATCTTCACCGACGAAGGTGCAAAAGCACTGGATGAGATCTATCTCAACAAGTGCGTTCATGTCGCCACCGACACCATTAATTTTAACTACGGCGCGTCATACAAGAACCTTTTACGCTCACAACCCAAAAACACTCTGGCGTGGGCCCAGGCCATCATTGATGGCTCCGTCGACAACACCACTAAACCCGTGGCGCCGGTAGTCATTCTGTACGGCAACCAAGATACAACCTTGCCACCGGTGATGGGTGAGTATTACCGCAACAAGGTATGTGCTCTCGGTGGCAATGTTGCCCGAATGCAGTTGCCAGGGGACCAGAATCACTTCACCACACCACCCCAATCGGCCCCCTTCTATCTGCCCTGGATCAAGGACCGCCTCGAAGGCAAGCCGGCTGTTAATGGTTGTACTGCTGAAAACATCATGTAATTCATCCAGTCTCACGCTTAGGCAAACAACTTTTAATCAAATTCATAAGGAACATCTCATGGCAAACCCCAGCGTTGCAGCATATCTGGCTCAAAGACTGTCTGATTTAGGTATTGATCGTGTCTTTGGCGTACCCGGAGACTACGCGTTTTCTTTTGATGACGCCGTTGAAGAGTGTGCATCCCTCAAATGGGTGGCCTGCGCCAATGAGCTAAATGCCTCCTACGCAGCAGATGGCTATGCCCGTCGCTTTGGCGCTGCCATTCTCAGCACCACGTATGGGGTTGGTGAACTTAGCGCGCTCAACGGTGTGATGGGTTGCTACACCGAACGTGTGCCAGTATTTCATGTCGTTGGTGCACCTTCGCGCAGAATCACCAATCAAAAACTGATCACGCACCATACCCATGGCGACGGTGTCTTTGGCAATTTTGAACATCTATCGCAATCGGCATGTTGTGTATCTGCTTTTTTAACCCCCGCCAATGCGATCAGCGAAATTGAACGGGTGATTCACGAGGCACTTAAACACGCTCGGCCGGCCTATATCGTTGTCCCCATGGACTCGGGCAAGGTGCCCGTGATCGGCACGCCTGTCAAAGGGAGCCCGATTTCTCTTATCAAGCGACAAATCGCCGTTTCGAGTGAAGTCGACGCGGCGGCGGATGCCGTAATGAAGGCATTGGACGCTGCCAAAAACCCACTGGTCCTGCCATCGATGCTATTGCAACGTTATGGCCTCAACGACAAGCTGGCCAAGTTTCTGGATATGTCGAACTTGCCATTTGCACTGACGCCCATGGACAAAGGTCTGGTCAATGAAAACCATCCAGGATTCATTGGCATGTACAAGGGGGGGGCGTCGACTCCACCGTCGACTCAAGACATCGTCGAATCGGCAGATTTGATCCTGGATCTGGGCGGCGTTGTTTTTGAAGATCTAAATACCGGCTTGTGGAGTAGCAATCTCAGCCCTGACCGAATGATCAAGGTCAGCGATACTTGGGTACAGGTTGGCCAAAAGGTCTGGATTGATACAGCACTGTCTGATGTACTGGATGCACTC
>JBPCSW010000095.1:0-4748 GCA_051006675.1 Fluviibacter sp. | reverse complement strand
ACGAAAAATGCCACCTACGGGTGGCATTTTTTCTGGGGAAGCGCAGCAGGTTTAGAAGGGTAATTTGCCACCGAACATAGATTTGGCGCCCCGCATCATCTTCATCATGCCGCCCTTGCCTTTGAACATGCTGCCGAACTGCTTCATCATCTTCTGCGTCTGCTCGAACTGATTCAAAAGACGATTCACTTCCTGTACCTGCACGCCGGCGCCCATAGCGATACGACGTTTGCGGCTGGCTTTGATCAATTCTGGCTTGGTTCGCTCATCCGGCGTCATGCTATCGATAATGCCTTGAATCCGTTTCGACATTTTCTCATCGCTGCCGGCCGGCATATTAGCCGCCGCTTCTGCAAACTTGGCGGGCAGCTTATCCATCAACGCGGTCATGCCGCCCATCTGGCGCATTTGGGCAACCTGTGCCCGAAAGTCATTCAGATCAAAGCCTTTGCCAGACTTGATCTTCTGCGCCATGGCCTGCGCCTGATCCATGTCGACCTGCTGCGAGGCGGCTTCGACCAGCGACAGAATATCGCCCATGCCCAGAATTCGGGAGGCCATACGATCCGGATAAAAAGGCTCCAGACCATCGAGTTTTTCAGCGACACCAATAAACTTAATCGGCTTACCTGTCACGGCACGCACTGACAATGCCGCACCACCTCGGGCATCACCATCCAGTTTGGTCAACACCACGCCCGTAAGCGGCAATGCCTCATTAAAAGCCTTGGCCGTGTTAACGGCATCCTGACCCAACATGGCGTCAACAACAAAAAGAGTTTCGATCGGATCCAGCTGCGCATGTAGCGCCTTGATCTCGGCCATCATCGCCTCATCGATGGCCAGACGACCAGCCGTATCGACGATCAGCACCTCTTCGTGATGCTTGCGCGCCCAATCCACAGCGGCAGCCGCAATATCTGCCGGTTTCTGATCCGGTGACGATGGGAAAAAGCTTGCGCCTACCTGCTCTGCGACATGCTTCAACTGATCAATAGCGGCCGGACGATAGACGTCACACGACACCACCATCACTTTTTTCTTCTGGTGCTGCTTAAGCCAGCGCGCCAGCTTACCCACAGTGGTCGTTTTACCCGCACCCTGCAAGCCCGCCATAAGAATGATGGCCGGTGGCTGCTGGTTTAATGCCAGCGGTACCTGGGCCTCCCCCATCAGCTGCTTCAGCTGCTCATGAACAACCCCGACAAAGGCCTGACCCGGTGTTAGAGAGCCAACGACATCCTCGCCTAGCGCCTTTTCTTTTACCTGAGCAACAAAATCCTTCACCACCGGCAGCGACACATCGGCTTCCAGCAGTGCCATGCGCACTTCGCGCAATGCATCGCCAATATTGGCTTCGGTCATGCGGGCTTCGCCTCGCATGGTTTTCATCACACGGCCAAGCCGTTGGGTCAGATTTTCCAGCATTGATCAGTCTCGGACATTTGTACGGGGCACATGATATAAATAGAGCCTATGCCGACAATTGTATCGCTTCCCTTCCCGCTCGCGACGTTACTAACGATCATCGCTGCCCTGGCCTATGGTTTACTCAGTTGGCAGGTTCTTCGACAGGTCGCCCGCCAATCGAGCTCAAAACTCGCCCAGAGCCTCAGTAACCAGGCCGAGAATCGGTCTACTGCCGGCGTTACCCCGGCGCTTCTGGGCTTTGCGATTGCCGTGCACGCAGCCGCACTGTATCTGGACATGTTTGGCGGTGGCACGGTGCGATTTTCCTTTGCGCTCACCATCTCCGTGATTCTGTGGCTGGCCGTAGTGCTCCACGGGTTCGAAAGCCTTGCCTACCAGCAACGCGGCTTATTGGTGCTGATTCTGCCTACCGCCTGTGCTGGCGTGCTACTACCGCTGATTTTTCCGGTCGAGCACCCACTGATACACATTGATGCCTGGCTCTTTCGCCTGCATTTTATTCTGGCCATGCTGGCTTATGGCGTATTTTTACTGGCAACGTTGCAAGCCTGTTTGCTCTGGATTGCCGAACGGGAACTACACGACCCGGCTCGCCTGACCACCGTGCGTCGCTTCCCGCCACTGCTCCGCATGGAAAACCTGCTTTTCCGCATGCTTAGCATCGCTTTTCTGTTGCTCACGGCCTCTCTGGCCAGCGGCCTACTGGTTTCGGAGCAATTTACCGGTTCGTGGATTCGTGCCGATCACAAAACCATCTTTGCCGGCCTATCCTGGCTCATCTTCGGTGCCTTACTGCTAGGCCGAAAACTCCGTGGCTGGCGCGGGAAAAAAGCAACCGCCTGGACAATCGCCGGCTTTGTGATGTTGTTGCTTGCCTATGTAGGCAGTCGTTTCGTGCTGGAAATTATTCTTAACCGATCTGTATGAGCGCCCTAGCCCGCGCACTGGTACAAAGCGGGCTAGCCCCCGAAGCGGCCATTGAACGCTGTCTGCTTCGCGCACAACAACGACAAACCAGTCTACCCGCCGAACTGGTTGCCGATATGATCATTGATGCGGCAACGATTGCGCAATTTATCGAATCAGATTTCGGCTTTCCGCGCATCGAAATAGAACATCCTTACCCGGCCTATCCGGAGGTCGGTTTGGCGCCTAACCCCCGCTATCAGGCGATTAATTTATCTGGCCAACGCTTGCAACTGGGCATGGCAGACCCCACCGATGACAAGCTGATCAACGCCCTACGTTTTCAAACCGGTCTAGAAATTGAACCTTGCGTGGTGGACGTGTCGCAACTGGCGGAATATGCCGCAGCGGCTAAAAGCAAGCCGACCGAATCCGCATCCACACATACACGCATTGCCACAGAGCAGGCCGTTGACGAAGCGCCCGTCGTCCGTTTTCTGCAAAAAATCCTCAGCATCGCTATCGAACGTGGCGCCTCTGACATTCACTTCGAGCCTTACGAAAACACCTACCGGATACGCTATCGGATTGATGGCCGATTGCAGACACAAGAGTCGCCCCCAGACGATTTTCGTGACAGGCTGGCTTCTCGTTTGAAAATACTTTCCCGCCTGGATATCGCTGAAAAACGTTTGCCTCAGGATGGTCAATTACAGGGACAAACCGATGACGGCACCCTGGTCGACCTGCGGATCAGCACCATGCCCACGCTTTACGGTGAGAAGATCGTTTTGCGTATTCTGGACCGTCAAGATGCGCGCCTAGGACTCAATGAAATTGGCCTTTCGCCGACTCAACACCACCAGTTAAGCGAAGCTATCCACCAACCCAGCGGCATGGTACTGGTAACAGGGCCAACCGGTTCTGGCAAAACCGTTACCCTCTACGCCTGCCTTAATGCATTAAATCAACCTGGCGTTAACATTGCCACGGTAGAAGATCCGGTAGAAATCCCGGTAGTAGGCATCAATCAAGTCAACATTGATGAACGTACCGGGCTCACTTTCGCCGTCGCGCTCCGCGCATTTATGCGCCAGGACCCGGATATCCTGATGGTGGGCGAAATCCGTGACGCCGAAACTGCAGAAACCTCTCTGAAAGACGCGCAAACTGGCCACCTGGTCCTTTCTACCCTGCACACCCGATCGGCGCCCGCCACGCTTGAACGTTTACTGCAACTGGGCCTCCCCAATTACGGCGTTGCCGGTAGCGTTCTACTCATCGTAGCCCAGCGTCTGGTTCGCCGCCTATGTGACTGCCGCACCGCCGATGACGCTGATTCAACGCTGCTACAAGACGCAGGTTTTACGACCGATGAATTAAATCAACGCGCCCGCGGTGCCTGGACGCTCTACAAAGCGGCGGGTTGCGCCAAATGCCACTACACCGGCTACAAAGGCCGGGTCGGCGTCTTTGAGGTGATGCAGGTATCCCCCGCGCTTCAGCAATTAATGCTCAATAACGCAAGCACGAAAGATATTGCCCAGCAGGCACAGCGCGATGGCGTATCTAGCCTACGCCGTGCCGGCCTAGAGAAAGCAATGGTTGGTATCACTTCATTGTCGGAAGTGCTGGCAGAAACCGAACGTGGCGCAGATCGTGGTGGCTAAAACAGAATCAGAGGCATTGAGACGCTTTGACTGGACAGGTATTGCCCAGAACGGCACGCTGCTCAAAGGAGAAATCCGTGCTGCCAATGATATGCGGGCCAGAGTGGCACTGCGTCAGCGCGGCATCACACCGATCAAACTGGCGAAGCCATGGCGCCGGCAACCTGGACTATCCCGCAAAACGATCGGCCTGATACTGCGTCAACTTGCCACACTGATTCACGCAGGTGTGCCCCTGCTTGCCGCCATGGAGCTGCTTGCAAAAAGTCAGGATCACGCCGCAGCCAGCCAGATATTGCTACAAATACGCACGGATCTACAGATGGGGTCTTCTTTAGCCCAGGCCATGCAGCAACACCCCGAGGCTTTTGATACGCTGACCTGCACGCTCGTGGCTGCCGGCGAGCAATCCGGGCTTCTAGACGTGATGCTTGATCGTATCGCCAATTATCACGAAAAAATGCAGGCGATCAAAGGCAAGATTCGAAGTGCGCTAGCCTACCCGATTGCGATTCTGGGTATTGCGTTTATCGTTAGCCTGTTACTGCTCTGGCTCGTTGTCCCTGCTTTTGAGCAAAGTTTTTCGAGTTTTGGTGCAGCGCTGCCATGGCCTACACAGCTGATGATTGATGGATCAAATGCACTACGGAAATATGGCCTTTTAGCTTTCGGGTTGCTAAGCATCGTTGGATATACGCTTTATCGACAATGGCAAACAAACCCCGCATGGCAAACCAGAAC
>JBPCSW010000094.1:0-2770 GCA_051006675.1 Fluviibacter sp. | reverse complement strand
GCGGTGGCATGATACTGGATCAGCGAGCCGTGGCTGGACAACACGGGGTAGCCATGGAAGTGGGGCACATCATTATTAAGCCGCAAGGCCGGTTGTGCGGTTGTGGTAACCGTGGGTGCATGGAGCAATATGCCTCGGCGAGCGGCGTTAGCCTAACGTATTTTGAGTCCAGCGGGCGGCATGAGAGTGCGCTGACGATTGCCGAATTAGCGCAAGCAGGCAATCAAGACGCCATGCAAGCTTATGAATTAGCGGGCATCAGCTTAGCGCAAGCCTTAGCGCAAGTGCAGAAAGTGCTTGATGTCAGCCAAGTGGTGATAGGGGGTGGCATGCGAGCCGCTTGGCCATTGATGGCAGACGCCTTCGCTAAGCAGTTGGATGAGGATTTGGTACCGGTGCTACGTGGTCAAATCTGCATTCATTTATCTGAACTGGGTGATCAAGCCGGCATGTTGGGTGCGGCTATGTTGGCCAGAGATTGCATTCAAGCTTAAGGGTGTTCGTGTGCCGTGAAGGTGGTTAGGTAAAGCGATTCAACTTTAGCCCTGGCCCACGGCGTTTTACGCAAGAATTTTAGGCTGGAAGCCAGACTGGGCTCGTGACTAAAACAACGCACCGGGATGCGGGCGGCTAAACCCGAGTAGCCATAACGTTCGATTAGCTTGCTTAGTATGCTTGCTAGGGTAATGTCGTGCAGTGGGTTGTTAATTTGATGTGTAGGGCAGGAATGCATTATGGTCAGTGTTAGCTTAGGCTGCAAAAACAGCCAATAAGAAGATTAAGGATAGATGCGCATGAGCACCACTTCATTAGATCAACAAGCATTCGGCATGGCCGACATAGGTAACCGACTGGCGTTTAGCAAAAAACTGCAGAACACCACCAATAAAATCCACGCGGCCAAGTGCATCGATGAGATTTTAACCGAAGTCAGCAGCGAGATATGCGATTTGTTTGCGGCCGAGCGCATCACGATTTACCTGCAAAGCGAGGACGGTAAGGCCATCGTATCTAAGGTAAAAACTGGCCTCAATCAATTCAAAGAATTGAAATTGGCCATGACGCAAACCAGAATAGCCGGCTACGTGGCACTCAATAAAGGCTTGCTAAATATTGCCGATGTTTACGATGATGCCGAGTTGTTAGCCATCAGTCCGTCCATCCAATTTTTAAAAGAAGTCGATTTAAAAACCGGTTTTCATGCCAACCAAATGTTGGTGTTTCCTATATTGGCGGCGGACGATGGGCGCTTGATTGGCGTGGTGCAATTAATTAACAGTTTATCCGGCTTGCCATTCTCCCGTTTATTGGAAGAGGGCGCGCCTGAGTTAGCTAAAACCCTAGCCATAGCCTTTGATCAGCGTCAGGCCATGCCCTTGATCAAGAGTAAGTTTGATGGCTTGGTGGCCGCCGGTCACCTTAGCCAAGATGAATTGGCCAGCGCTCAACGTTTGGCTCGTAGCATGGGTAGCGATTTGGAGTCGGTACTAATCGCAGATTACCAAGTGCAGGCCCGCCATATAGGCTGGGCTTTATCCGAGTTTTTTAATGTGCCGTATGAGCCATACCAAGCCGACCGCCCTAAGCCGGTTGATTTGCTTAAGCACCTCAAGCAGGAATACGTTGAAGCCAACGCTTGGTTGCCAATATCACTAGGCGATCAAGATAGCCTGGTGATACTCACGCCGGACCCAGAAAGAATTAAAAGCAGCGGCATTGTAAGCCACGTTTTTCCACGGTATCCGAACATCAGTTACCACGTTTGTTTGCAGCAAGACTTTACGCAAACGGTACAGCAATTTTATGGCAGCAACGGTGCAAGCGGCTTTGTCGGCGATCTGTTGTCGGAAATGGCCGATGAAGAAGAGGTGAATAGCCTTAGTGCGGATGAAGTCAACATGGCTTCGGACAACGAATTGGTTAAGTTGGTGAATAACATCGTGGTCGATGCATACAATCAAGGGGCGTCCGATATCCACATAGAACCGTACCCGGAAAAAGGCAAAACGCAGATTCGTTTTCGTAAAGACGGCACATTGGTCAATTACATAGAAGTGCCGGCCAGCTACCGTAACGCCCTTTGCGCACGCATTAAAATCATGTGCGACTTAGACATATCGGAAAAACGTCGGCCGCAGGATGGCAAGATAAAGTTTAAAAAATACGGCCCACTGGACATTGAGCTGAGGGTGGCCACCATTCCCTCTGCGGGAGGCATGGAAGACATCGTCATGCGTATTTTGTCGGCGGGCAAACCGCTTCCGCTGGACCAGTTGGGATTGTTGGATTGGAATAATCAAAAGCTCAAAAGCTTGATAGGCAAACCTTACGGTTTATTTTTTGTTTGCGGTCCAACCGGCTCAGGTAAAACCACTACCTTGCATTCTGCATTAGGCTTCATTAATACGCCGGAAACCAAAATTTGGACCGCCGAAGACCCAGTTGAGATCACGCAAAAAGGCTTGCGCCAAGTGCAGATTAATAAAAAAGCCGGACTGGATTTTGCCACCATCATGCGGGCTTTTTTACGCGCTGATCCGGATGTCATCATGGTAGGCGAAATGCGCGATAAAGAAACCGTGGCCACCGGTATCGAGGCATCCTTGACCGGTCATTTGGTGTTTGCCACCTTGCACACCAACAGCGCGCCTGAATCGGTTGTGCGCTTGCTGGACATGGGCATGGATCCATTCAACTTTGCCGATGCCTTGTTGGGCATATTGGCGCAACGCTTAGCTAAACGTTTATGTGAGTGCAAGCAGCCTTACCA
>JBPCSW010000093.1:0-2867 GCA_051006675.1 Fluviibacter sp. | reverse complement strand
GGGCGGCCAGCAACGCCCATCTTCTTTAACACCTTCATACGGTGTTTGTTGGCAGTATCAGGCTGAATCGAGAGTATCGCCGCCACATCCTTGTTGCCATGACCTTTGAGCATCAGCTTGCCGACTTCTTTTTCGCGGTCGGACAGCGACATCCAACGCGCATCAACGCCCGTCGATACATTAAGTCTCTCTTGCCGCTCTAGGTCTAACCTTAACGACCTGGCAACCACCTCTAACAATGCTTCGCCTTTAAAAGGCTTCCAGAGAAAATCAACTGCCCCAAGCTTCATCCCATCGATAATCTGCTTCGGTTCGCTATAGCCGCTAATAAACACCACTGGCGTTTCGATGCCCTGCTCCCGGATCGATTTGAACAGGGCGATACCAGACTGACCCGGCAGCACCATATCCGAAACAATCACCGCAGGTGAAAGATCCACACCCGCATCCAGGCAAGACTCGGCTGTATCAAAAGCATGCACGGTGAGCCCTGCACTCATCAAGGTCTCGGCCAACTCAGAACGCAAGGGACCATCGTCCTCAATCAGAAAGACGTGACAGGCTTCCTTGGAGCATTCGTGAGGCAACTTAAGCGTAGGCATGGTCAGCCCCGAGTGACATTAACAGCACCATCATAAGGAATTCTTAAGAAAAAGAGCATTCCCAATTTCGGGAATTCGTTCTGAAGCCCCACTAAGCCGCGCGCAATTCAACACGTACGATTGCACCTGCCACGCCATCGGTGCGATTAGCAATCTTGAGCTGGCCACCCCAGATAGCCATTAACTGTTTGGTGAGCATCAACGCCATCCCCAAACTATCGGTCTGTTCCGAAGTCCAGGGCTGACCAATACGTTCCAGCACTTCAGTCGAGAAACCACCCCCATTATCTATGACCTCGATAACCACGACGAGTTCATTGCTCAGGGTCTCTTTGAACAGTCGAATATCAATCAGCGGCGATGACACTTCATGTAAGCGGAATTGATAGAGCGCATTCGACACCAGATTAATGATCACACGTTGAAGCATCACCTCATCGCCATACACACAACAATCTGACGGCACTTCACTGCTGAATCGAATCACTGCCTCGCGCTTGAGGGCGTCACTCGTCAGGATTGAGTCCACTTTGGCAAACAACGGCAACACCGGCACCTGTATGACTCTGCTCTCACCACTCTGCATCAATCGTCGCAATGCCGTCACGAGATCACCGGCGCGATCCATAGTCGATTCAAGACGCAACACATCTCGCTCCAGCTGATCGCGTGACGCGCCCTTGATCAAATTGGTGCGTATACGCTCTAGGCCCAGCTGTAGCGTTTGCAGCGGTTGCGTTATATCGTGAATCAGCATCGCCGAGAACGACGACAAAGCACTGATCGCTGAAAAGCGCGAGTTGATCACCAGCAACCGGTCTCGCTCCTCAACCAGCAGCTTGAAACGCTCAGCCTCCTGGGTTGCTCGCCCCCGGCCAATCTCGGCATCATCACGCTCGCTCTGGGTTTTTTCCAGCGTAAACCCCCAGTAACCAAACGGCAAAAACATCTGGGCCAATATCCATGTAAATACGAGCAAATTCGTCACCATACTAAACTTGAATACATTCAGCTCATCAACCGAGCCGGTGTTCAGATAAGCGACGACTCGTAACATCGATGGTATTGCGTAGAACAAAAACGCAATTTGCAAGATACGCAAACTGATACTCGGACGAGTCTTATTCAGCTTCCCCAGTTTTACCAGCAAAATGCACGACAAAATGGTGAGGGCAACACTGTACGCAACGAAACCAAGCGACACCGTCAGACCCACCCAATAAATCACATTGAACAGGCCAACCCATACCAAATAGGTGACGGCGTGTAGCCAATATTTTGAATGGGGTTGCGATTCACGATTAATTGCCTCGATCATTAACTGGAAGGCAGCAATCATCAACATCCAGGAAACCTGATGTGACACATAGTCAGGAAGCAATGGCCTTAGCGCAACCAAAATAATCGCGCCACTATTGCACAGAACGCTCATAAGCCAAAGCCGCGTCTTATCATCATGGCGGCCTTTGAACAGCAGATAAGTTCCAATTGGGATCGATATTTCGACCCCAATGATCAGTGAAATTAATAGTGCGAGTGTGCCGCTCAAGGTCCTATGCCTCCGCGCTTAGTTCTCAAGAGTATAAGCGAGTTGCCAGCTACGAATCTTTGGAGAGACCTGACAGCACCTGTGCTTCAAGTGTATGAAGAACGGGCAGACGCTTGATCCGGCACTGTACTTGGTGATGCTGAACCGTCACGCCGGTCGATAAATAATCCAAAGGCTGGTTATTTCACCGCATCCGTTGACGCATTTAGCGTACCATCCGGCAAGTAGGCCATACCACCCCAGTTGGCCTGGAGCAAAACGCCACGATCGGTTAACTGGTAGACCGAGATCATCGGGTCAAGTGAAACAGCCGTATCTAACACCTTACCGTCACCATGCTCGGTGAGTTTGACCGTGGCATCGCCGCTGGCGTTAACGTCGGCACCCACGCTCTTGAAGGTCTCTAGCACCTTGCGGCTTTTGAAGACCAAGACTTGCTTGTATTTCTTAAAGCCCAAACCAGGGCCCGTGCCCAGGCGATGCATCTTCATAAAGGTGGGTTGCCCGGTCTGGTTATCGACCAGAACGCCCTCGCCCGTACCGGCCACCAGCAACACTACATTAGCCTGGTTGGCGTTAAAGACGGCATAGCCTTCTGCTTTAGCAATTTCATTACGCACGGCCGGCTTGGCTTTGTACAGACGCTTCAGTGTTGCATCGCGCATGGCGAGAATTTCTTGCCGCTGTTTGGCCGCCGCAGGGCTTGATGCGGTCGA
>JBPCSW010000092.1:0-3139 GCA_051006675.1 Fluviibacter sp. | reverse complement strand
GAAAAAGGGCTGATTTACAAAAAACTGGGCACCGTGAACTGGGACCCGGTGGATCACACCGTACTGGCTAATGAACAGGTGATCGACGGGCGCGGTTGGCGTTCGGGTGCGCTGATTGAAAAGCGTGAAATCCCCATGTACTACATGGCGATTACGAAGTACGCCGATGAACTGCTGAACGATCTGGACAAGCTGACCGGCTGGCCAGAACAAGTCCGCCTGATGCAGAAGAACTGGATTGGCAAAAGCGTAGGTGTGCGCTTCGCATTCCCGTACACGCTAGACGGCCAGGCAGAAAACCTCTGGGTATTCACCACCCGTGCCGACACCGTCATGGGGGTTACCTATGTAGCGGTTGCCCCGGAACATCCTCTGGCCCAGAAGGCCGCAGCGCAAAACCCTGCCGTGGCTGCCTTTATTGCCGATTGCAAGCAAGGTGGTGTGGCCGAGGCAGATCTGGCCACCATGGATAAGGCCGGTGTTGATACGGGCTTTAAGGCAACCCACCCGCTCACTGGTGAACAGGTTCCGGTCTGGGTGGGTAACTACGTGCTGATGTGTTACGGCGATGGCGCCGTGATGGCCGTACCAGCCCATGACGAACGCGACTTCGCCTTTGCCAAAAAATACAATCTCCCGATGAAGCAAGTAATTGCTGTCGAAGGCGAGACATTCGACACTGCTGCCTGGCAGGAATGGTATGGCGACAAACAGCGTGGTGTTTGCATCAGCTCAGGTGCCTACGATGGCTTGAAGCATCAGGAAGCCGTCGACAAGATCGCTGCTGATCTGGTTGCTAAAAATCTGGGCGAAAAGAAAACGCAGTTCCGCTTGCGCGACTGGGGTATTTCCCGTCAGCGTTACTGGGGCTGCCCGATCCCGATTATTCATTGCGACAGCTGTGGCGACGTGCTCGTACCGGACGATCAGCTGCCTGTGGTGCTACCAGAGCAAGTGGAAATTACCGGTGCCGGCTCACCGCTGGCACGCATGCCCGAGTTTTACGAAACCACCTGTCCGAAGTGCGGCAAGGCAGCCAAGCGCGAAACCGACACGATGGATACCTTTGTGGAATCGTCATGGTATTTCGTTCGCTATGCCAGCGCCAACAATCCACAAAAAATGGTGGACGAACGCGCGGCCTACTGGTTGAAAGGCGGCGTCGATCAGTACATTGGTGGCATCGAGCACGCCATCTTGCATTTGCTCTACGCCCGCTTCTTTACCAAGCTCATGCGCGATGTCGACCTATTCAAAGACAACGGCTTTAGCCTGGACGAACCTTTTGCCAACCTGCTGACGCAGGGCATGGTGGTTGCCCCTACTTTCTATCGCGAAGCAGAAAACGGTAAAAAGCTCTGGTTCAACCCTGCAGACGTCGACGTTGCTACTGACGAGCGTGGCCGCCCGACTGGTGCCAAACTCAAAGCAGATGGCAAACCGGTTGTTGTTGGCGGCACCGAAAAGATGTCGAAGTCCAAGAACAACGGTGTCGATCCACAAATTCTGATTGATCTGTACGGCGCCGATACTGCCCGCCTGTTCATGATGTTTGCGAGCCCACCGGATCAATCGCTGGAATGGTCTGACGCCGGTGTTGAGGGCGCTCATCGCTTCTTGCGCCGTGTGTGGAAGCTCTCTTATGAACACGTGAGCGCTGGCCTTGTGCCCGCTGCTGATGCCAATACCCCCCTCAGCGACACACAAAAAGAACTGCGTCGGAAACTCCATCAGACCATTCAAAAGGTGGCCGATGACTATGGCCGTCGCCAGCAATTCAATACGGTGATTGCCGCCATCATGGAGCTACTCAATGCCGCAGACAAAACCGCACTGACCGATGAATCCGGGCGCCGTCTGCGTCAGGAGCTGCTGGAAGCAGCTGTGCTAATGCTCTTCCCGATCGTGCCGCATAGTGGTGAAGCGGTTTATGCCGAACTCAAACCAGGCCAGAATGTGGCGACTCAGCGCTTCCCTGTGTGCGATCCAGCGGCTCTGGTGCAATCGGAAATCGAACTGGTCCTGCAGATCAACGGCAAACACCGCGGCAGCATTCGCGTTGCGGCTGAAGCAGACAAAGCCACGATTGAAGCCACTGCCCTGGCTAGCGAAGCCGCTCAGAAACAACTGAATGGTGCCGCACCGAAAAAGGTAGTAGTAGTGCCGGGTCGTCTGGTTAATATTGTTGCCTAACTCGAACGAGGCTCACTCATGATGCGTCTTCCCAACCTCGCAACACTCAATCGCTTGCTGCTCTCTGTGCTCATGCTGGCGATTGTGGTTGGCTGCGGCTTCAAGCTGCGCGGCGCTATCAGCGTTAACCTGCCCTTCAAAACGGTTTATGTTTCTGGCGTACCAGACACCTCGCCGTTTGCTCAGGTGCTTAAGGCTCAACTACGCGCCAATGGCATTGGCGTTGTGCCTGATGAGTACAAAGACCGGGCTGAAGTCATTCTGCGCGTTCTGGGTGACCAGCAAACGAAAGCCGTTCTGGCAATTAACCCATCGGGTCTGGCGCGCGAATACCGGCTGAGCTACCGCCTAGGCTTTAAGGTGGAATCCGGATCGGGCATTGAACTGTACCCGGCAACCACCATCGATCTAACCCGGGACATCTCGTTTAACCCGCAAACCGCTCAGGAAGTTCTGTCGAAAGAGCAGGAAGATGCGACGCTCATTCGCGACATGCAGAACGATGCCGCTATTCAGGTGATGCAGCGTCTGTCGACGATTCGTGTACCGCCAGGCACCGTGCTCACTGCGCCAAAGAAAAAAGACACAGTCTCTGCAACCCAGGGGAAACAACCTGCCAAAGCAGCAGCGCCTGAGGTGCTGACAACGCCTACCGGTATGCAGCCGTTAGGCGGAGTTGAGCAGTGAATCTGGGCGGCACAGACGGCACCAGTCGTCTGGCTGCGCATCTGAACGGTCCTCTGGCGCCGATATATGCCATTCATGGTGATGACCCGCTCCTGGTGATCGAAGCTGCCGATGCCATTCGCGCAGCGGCACGACAAAAAGGCTTTGATGAGCGGGAAGTGCTGACCGTCAGCCACCCATTCGACTGGAAGCAACTGGCCTACGCCACCCAGGGTGGCTCACTGTTTGGCGGCAGCAAACTGGTCGAACTACGCGTGCC
>JBPCSW010000091.1:0-2566 GCA_051006675.1 Fluviibacter sp. | reverse complement strand
AGGCCCATACCATCTTCCTTGGTCGTAAAGAAAGGCTCGAATAATTGTTGCAGACCATCTTCGCTCAATCCACACCCATGATCACGCACAACCACCTGGACCCAACCAGCCCCGGCCGGCAACAGCGTAATTTCAATAGACTGCTGCAAGCCCACGCTCTTTTGGGCATCCATCGCATTTTTAAGGAGATTCAGTAATACCTGCTGAATCTGGAGCGGATCAGCATCTACCCAACAACCTTCAGGTAATAGGCTGGATTCAATCTTGACTTCCGGCACCTTGGCAGACATGCCGCGAAATAGCCGTTCAGCCTCACTGACCAAATGTAGGACATCACAACTTTCCCGGGTACGAATCCGCTTACGCGCAAAAGTACGAATGCCGTTTAATATACCGGCAGCACGTTCTGATTCGTTGGCAATTTCATCGGCAGCCTGAGCCGTAGCATCAGACGACAAATTACCTCGAGCAAGGCGGCGTGTCAGGCTTCGGGCATAGTTAGTAATGGTAGCTAGCGGCTGATTCAGTTCATGCGCCAAGGTACCGGAGAGTTCGCCCAGAATAGACAAGCGTGAGAGGTGCTCCATCTGCTGACGTTGCGCGTTGACGTTTTCTTCCAACTCATTACGCTGAAGCAGCGCTGCAGAGAGCTCCCGTGTCCGGCGTTTTACCATCACCTCCACCCGCAGGGTGTAAAGCAACCAGAATAGAAGCAGGATGGATAAACCGGCTGCCACCGGCCAATACTCGCGGACGTAGAATTCGAAACTGTGATGCCGCAAAAAGTCGTACGGCGGTATCTTTAACTCACGCAGCATGTCGTGCACCGGATGGTAGTCGGCGGGCACGCCCCATTGCTGCCCGCTGTCACCAGGTGGCAAAGAAAGCAAGGCAATCAGCACAGCTCGCGACAGCGGCCCCGGCGTATCCGCAGTGGCGGCAAAGGCCCAGCCAGGATAATTGCGCGACGAGGTTGCACAGGGTAATTCTGATTTGTGCGGTGACAACACGCGAAACTCACCTGGTTGAACCAATCCCGCACTGATCTGCTGCTCAAGCAGGCAGTTTCTAATCACACCAGCATCTGTCTTTCCCTGGCGCACCTCATCAAACACCTGTGTCATGGGAAAACCAGTAAATACCGGTGTCAGATCCCCGGCTTCCGGATCCAGCCCCATACCTTTGAGCTCTGCCCAGATCACCTGATAACCCCCGAAGGCATCAGGTGATACGGCCGCCAATCGTTTCTTTTTAAGATCCGTAAGCGTTGCCAGATCGGCACGATCCGCCCGGACAATCACCGCCGATCCCACCGTATGCATGGCATCACGCGAACGTTCCGGCATCTGCGTGGCAATACGGCTAATACCGAGGTCATACTCCAACGCCACATAATGACCCGGGTTGGTGATCACAAAGTCGACTTCGCCAGACTGGATGGCATTTGTCATGCCCTGGAGGTCGTAGTAACGTGGTTCAATGTGCTGGCCGGGTAATTTCTGCTGCAATGCCGCTACAAATGGCGCCCACTGAGCCGCCGAGGCCGACTCGCCCTGCCAGGCTAGAATCCCGAGCCTGATATCCGCTGCATGGAGCCATGCGGAGCAAAGGCTAAGCCAAAGCATCAATAATGCACGGAAGATAAATCGTGTTTTCAAAGCAATCCGCTCTAACGGAAAACCGGTATTGTCGCCCGCCAGCAGTGTCTTGTTCTAACGACACATTTGATCCAGATCAAAGAACGCACAATCTTTTACAATCAGGGTCTGCTTATCGTTCGGAATCAACATGCAACGTCTATTGATACTCCTGCTTAGCTTGACCTTCTCATTTTTCGCGCATGCGGGTGACCTGGTCTATCTCAATTCATCAGCGGGTGCTCAAAGACTGCTGCAGGCCGACTACAACCAGCAATATTTTGCCGTACAGCCTTTTGTGGACACACAGGAGAATCTGGCGTTCTGTGGCCCGGCCAGCATGGCTGCGGTATTAAACAGCTTACCCAAAGAAGCGCGCCCAGTGGCACCACAACTCAAACCGTTTCCCTATTTCACACAAGACACCTTCTTTAATCAGAAGTCCAACACGATCAAAACCCGGGAGGCAACCCTTATATCCGGTTTAACGCTACAGCAGAGTACAGAAATGTTCCGCCAGTTTAGTGTGACTGCCGATAGCTTTTACGGCGATCAGCTAACCGAATCTAGCTTCCGGGATCTGATAACAACGGCCCTGGCTGACTCGAATACGCGCTTGGTCGTTAACTTTGACCGGCAGGTACTTGGCCAACTCGGCCGTGGGCACTTTTCTCCGGTAGCCGCCTATGACAGCGCAACTGATTCGGTACTCATTCTGGATGTCGCCAAGTTCAAATACCCACCCTTCTGGGTGAGCGTTGCCGATCTACTCAAAGCAATGAACACCATTGATTCGGACAGCGGTAAAAGCCGTGGACTGATTCGGGTAACCGCCAAGACTGTCCATGATTAATTAAAGATTTATTTATCGTCCGACATCGAGCAACTTAAGCGCATCATGCGCTGTATGACGACTAACGGTTATTGCC
>JBPCSW010000090.1:0-3112 GCA_051006675.1 Fluviibacter sp. | reverse complement strand
GGCCGAACGGGTCAGCAAACTGAGTAGTGGCGGCAAATGCGTCAGCTTCTCAACCACCTTTTCAATCCCGGTAATGGCAATGTGCACACGTGGCACCGTAGTACTCATCCGGCCGTTGCCCTCATTCTCAACCAGACACAGCGTACCGGTCTCGGCCACCATCACGTTCACACCAGATACCCCGATATCGGCAGAGGCAAATTTATCACGCAGGACTTTGCGGCCAATCTGGATCAGTTCGTCCACCGAATCGGTGTAATCCACACCCGGAATTCGCTCGGCAAAAAGCTCGGCAATTTCAACTTTCGTTTTATGAATCGCCGGCATGATGATGTGCGATGGCTTTTCATCGGCTAGCTGGACGATGTACTCGCCCATATCGGATTCCAGAGCCTCAATACCCGCCGCTTGAAGAGCGTGATTGAGTTCCACCTCCTCACTCACCATCGACTTGCCCTTGATAACGGCACGGGCGTTCTGCGCTTTGGCAATAGTAATAAAAATCCGGTTGGCCTCTTCTGGCGTTTCTGCCCAGTGGACCTTAATCCCGTTGGCGGTGAGCTTGGCTTCCAGCGTTTCCAGCAAGTCCGGCAACTTCGATAGGCTGTACTGGCGAATCGACTCACCTAGATCGCGAAGGCGTTGCAAAGCGGCATCATCGGGAAACTGTGCCAGCCGCTTGTTTTGCAGAAAATCCATGGCCCCTCTGAAGCTCTTCTGCAGGGCCGGGTTTTCTACAACGGCCTGGGCACGCTGACGGAATTCTTCAGACGGCACAAAGTGAAGTGGCTGGTTCATTTAACGATCCTCCACCAGTACAACCACCAGCTGCTTAGGCCCATGCGCCCCATAAGCCAAGGTCTGCTGGATATCGGCCGTCTTCGATGGGCTTGAAATCAGAATCACGTTGGTCGGCAAACCGGCGGACCAATCTTCACGCACCATCATGTCCATCAGGCTTTCAACAACGCGGCTGGCATGCAGAATAGCCATATGAACCGGCGGTACCAGCGACAACAACCGCGGAGATTGCTCACCGCTCCACAGCACCAAGGTTCCCGTTTCAGCAATACCCCCGTGCGTCAGGGTTAAGCCCGCGTCCACCGTATCAAATAACGCCGGCTGATCAGCACGACACTGAGTCACCTTTAGCAGCGTAGTCTGCTGGTTCAGTTCCGCACACAAAGATGAATTAGCCAGAAACTCGGGGCCTACTGCCAGCAAACCGATCTGTTTCTCGGCACAGATACGGCTAAGGCATTCCCCCAGACCTGCCTCCGTGCAGCGGTGTACTTCTGCCATCGCATTTTTCATGTTCAGCATCAGGCGCTCAACGCGTGTTGCCAGCTCTTCCGTATTGGGCTGATATAACGCCGCTGCATCCGGGCAAGCCAGCGGCGTTGCCTGGGCTTCGCGTAGTTTGCCAAGGATGCGCTCACGGGCGCTTAGATGGCTCATGACTGATCCTCCTCAGCGGCAGTCTTGCCACCTGTGCGTTCCAGCAAGAATGTGGCTAGATGTTTACCATTCAAGGGTTTGCCAATCTTGGCGGCATGCCCTGTGATATTAAGCATGCAGCCACAATCACCAGTAATCAGCGTATCGGGTTCAACCGCTTCTATGGATGCGACCTTATCGCGCACAATGCCACCTGAAATTTCCGGATGTCGCACACTGAACATACCGCCAAAGCCACAGCATTCCGATTCATGTTCCTGAATCCTCAAGGTCACGCCTTCCAGGCCCTGCAGTAATGAACGCGTCGCTGCAAGCGCGCCTGTTTCACGGCGTGCTGAGCATGAGGTATGCAAAGCGACATGGCAATTCTGGCCACAACCAGATCGATTGAAATTGAGCGATTGCACGAGAAACTCACTGAGCTCCCAGACGCGACCGGCAATCTCCTCGGCCTGGGCAGCAGTCTCAGTTCCGGAAAATAATGTCGGGTAGTGGTGACGCATCATCCCGGCACACGAGCCAGAAGGCAGCACAATCGGCCACGGCTCAGGAAACAGATCCAGTTGCTGGCGGGCCACCGCCCTCGCCTCATCGGGCTGGCCACTGGTATAGGCCGGCTGCCCACAGCAAGTTTGATCTTCCGGAAAGTGGACGCGAACTCCCTCTCTTTCCAGCAAAGCCACCGCATCCAGACCGGCCTCAGGTACAAACAGATCTACAAGACAGGTACAGAAGAAATAAACATCCTTCGGTTTTTGATGAGTCATACGTGGCGTCCATTCTGATCTTGCAAATGACGATCAAGCCGATCGCGCAAAAGCCTCAAGCCATTGAGCATTAGGTAATAACGCTCGTTGGCATTGGTCGGCACCCACAGTTCTTTGATGTGTTCATCGAGCCTCTCAAAAGCTACTTCCACCATCAGCAAATCTGCCTCCGATTGGCAAGCATCCAGATGGGCTTCAATCTGCCGCATCTCGATATAACAATCATTCATCGCCGTATTAAAGTGGAAGTTCCGGTAGCGCGGCACCATCTTGAACAATGGATAGGCAATCGCAAAGAGCGCAGCCACCAACAGCCAAGCCCTATCCAGAAAGCTGGCGATCCAGAAAGGAAAAGTTCGCTCAAGGAACGACGAGCTAGTGCGCAGGTACTTCAACGCCACCTCACTCTTTTCTGTGTCGTTATCCAGAAAGGCCGGAAACCCACCCGGGCGTTTGAAATACACATCGGTATTCCGGTAAAAATACGCACCTGCCATCATGAACAGATACTGAATAGCTGGATGCATGTCTTTATCAACAATAATGCGGGTATTGGTGGCCACCAGATCAATATCATTGGCTGGGTGTACGGGATTCAGCGTGACTGAGCCTCTCGGAAATACCACCGGATCGGTATAGCCCAGCTTGCTGGAAATTGCATGTGAGGATTTAAAACTCAGAATCTGTAACGAGGGATCTTCTAATAATGACCAGAGCTGCTTGGAAGCCATATCCGCCAGGATAAACATCCCGTCAATCTCACCCGAGCGTAACGCCTGTGCGCTATCAATCGTCGTCATCACACGCTGATTGGCCGAATTGTCCAGGTTGATTTTGTGCTCGTTAAGCAATTCAAGCACCATGTACTTGGTGCCGCTGCCCTCTGC
>JBPCSW010000089.1:0-2550 GCA_051006675.1 Fluviibacter sp. | reverse complement strand
TTCGTGCTCTTCGCGCACATCCACCAAAACGCCACCCTCTTTATCCGTCAGCGCAATAGCCGCCTGGGGCGAGACATTCTTACCACCGGGTTGAACTACCTGGCGAACCAGAAGCGCTCCCGAAATCACCGCAATCGCCAAAAGGCCGAGATTTATCGGCTGAAGAAAGAAATCCATGTTTTTTCCAGAAAATTCAAAGTCAAGGGCTCGGCAGCTAGAGTCAGCGCCTCCGGCATTATAGAATAGCGGACTGATTCATTTATACCGGATGAATGGAATTATCCCTATGAAAAAAATTGTGCTGCTGCGCCACGGCGAATCTTCGTGGAATAAAGAAAACCGTTTCACGGGTTGGACCGATGTCGACCTGACCGAAAAAGGCATCGAAGAAGCCAAGCAGGCTGGGCGTTTGATGAAAGAAGCCGGTTTTGAATTTGACCAGGCTTACTCATCTGTTTTAAAGCGCGCCATGCGCACGCTCTGGCTTGCGCTAGAAGAAATGGACCGCCTCTGGATTCCGATCCAGCGTAACTGGCGCCTGAACGAGCGTCATTACGGCGCGCTGCAGGGTCTGAACAAGGCTGAAACAGCCGCCAAGTATGGTGATGACCAGGTACTGGTATGGCGCCGTAGCTACGACACACCGCCACCCGCACTGGAATTCGATGATCCACGACATCCGCGTTTCGATGCACGTTACGGCGAAGTTTTTTCGGGCATGACCGAAAAAGAACTACCGATGACCGAGTGTCTGAAAGACACTGTGGCGCGTTTCGTCCCGTTCTGGGAAAGCACTATTGCGCCAGCCGTTAAATCCGGCAAGAGCGTCATCGTCGCAGCTCACGGCAACTCGATCCGTGCGTTGGTCAAATATCTGGACAACATTTCAGACGCCGACATCGTTGAGCTGAATATTCCAACGGGCATCCCGCTGGTTTACGAACTTGATGACGAAACGCTCAAGCCAATCCGTAGCTACTACCTGGGCGACCAGGAAGCGGCGGCTGCCGCTGCCGCTGCCGTTGCACAGCAAGCTGCCAAGAAATAATCGCCGTCACTTGACGACAGGAACCGCCAACATGCCTAGCCAGATCCCTCCGACCGATCCCCCATCCAAACAGGCGAAGCCTCATTGGATGCGCACGGCCAGCGTGGGTCTGGTTGGCGTGGTGGCCGGCGTCCTGATTGCCTTGCAGCTGCCGGCGTTTGCCGAAAAGGCAGCAACGCCGAGCCAGACAGCCGGCTTGCCGATTCAGGATTTACGTACCTTTGCCGAAGTCTTCAATGCCATCAAGCAAGGCTATGTAGAACCCGTTGAAGATAAAAAGCTTATCAACAATGCCATCTCCGGCATGGTCTCCAACCTGGACCCGCACTCCACCTATCTGGATGCCGAAGCGTTCAAAGAACTTCAGGTCGGCACCCATGGTGAATTCGGTGGTCTCGGTATCGAAGTGGGCATGGAAGATGGCTTCGTTAAAGTCATTGCACCGATCGAAGATACACCGGCCGCCCGCGCTGGCCTAAAAACCGGTGACCTGATCGTCAAGATCGATGACACCTCGGTCAAAGGCCTGACCCTGAACGAGGCCGTCAAGAAACTGCGCGGCAAACCCAAGACCCAGGTGACACTGACGATTGCCCGCAAAGGCATGACCAAACCGCTGATCGTTACCCTGACGCGCGAAGTCATCAAGGTCCAGTCCGTCAAATTCAAAATGCTTGAACCGGGTTATGGTTATATACGCATCACCCAGTTCCAGGAAAACACCACCAGCGCCTTGGTCAACGCCGTTAACCAGCTTTACAAGAGCGGCCCACTCAAAGGCCTGATCCTTGATCTGCGCAACGACCCGGGTGGCCTGCTCAATGCAGCCGTCGGCGTTTCTGCCGTGTTCTTGCCGGCCGACGAGCTCGTCGTTTCTACCGATGGGCGCGCACCGGACGCCAAGCATAAGTTTTATGCCAAGCCAGAGGACTATCAGCATGGCCGCGAAGATGAACTGCGTAATCTACCCAACGGCATCAAATCCGTGCCGATGATTGTGCTGGTCAATGGCGGTTCGGCGTCGGCTTCCGAAATCGTCGCCGGTGCCCTGCAAGACTACAAGCGCGCAACCGTGCTCGGCACCCAGACCTTTGGCAAGGGCTCGGTACAGACTGTGCTGCCACTTCCGGGCAATACCGCCATCAAGATCACTACAGCACGCTATTACACGCCTAAAGGCCGTTCCATTCAGGCTAAGGGCATTGAACCGGATGTCGAAGTAGAAGAAACGCCTGGCGCCAAGAAAAATGGTCTCCGCGAAGCCGATCTAGGCGGTCACCTGATCAACGAAAACGACAAGGCGGCCAAAGACAGTAAGCCTGACGCTGGCAAAACCAGCGACAAATCCAACGGCAAAAATGGCAAAGATGATGACAACGACCCGGGTCTTGCCATCGCCGACTACACAACCGCCAAGGATCGTCAGTTCGTTGAGGCTATTAAGCGGCTGGGTGGTAAACCACCGGCACCCGTTAGCAAGGATGCAAAAGCAAATCCGGAAG
>JBPCSW010000088.1:0-2954 GCA_051006675.1 Fluviibacter sp. | reverse complement strand
CAATCAGGTGCGGAATACCAAATTCTCGGGCAATGTCACCCGTAACAAAAGCATTCGTAGCGGTGACCACTGCACACAGATGCCCCAGTTCCAGGTGGCGGTTCACCAGTGCACGGGCGTTATCCAGCATGATGGGCCGGATGTGTTTCTGCATAAACTCGGTGTGCCAGGCATCTAGCTGTGCGCGCGGGTGGCGGGCCAGTGGTGCCAGCTGAAAATCTAGGAACGCATGAATGTCCAGTGTGCCGGCTTTGTAGTCAGCGTAAAACTGGGCATTTTTTGCGGCTTGAATTTCCGGATCGACCACGCCTTTGCTGATCAGGAACTGCGCCCATTCAAAATCGGAGTCGCCATTGAGTAGCGTGTTATCCAGATCAAATAAGGCAATGTGGCGTTGTTGATTCATGGGGGTTTAATCCGTAGTTACAGCTGATTCGGCCAGTGCTTCGCGTAGCAACGGCAGCGTAATCCGACGCTTCTGCTCCAGCGATAGCTCATCCAGACGGCGGATTAAGCCGGCTAGGCTAGAGAGATCACGCGGGGCGCGTTGGTAGAGATAATCCAGCACATCGGGTGTTAGTGCCCAGCCACGGTGCTCAGCGCGTTGCGCCAGAAGCTGCCGCTGATCAGGCTCGTTCAGCGGTTCCAGGCGGTAAATATGCCCGGCACCTAAGCGCGTTCGTACATCTTCCCGTAGGCCGGTTTGTGCATCCGGTGGCAGATCCAGGGTGACTAAAAGGCGTTCTTTTGCTTGTGCCAGACGCACCAGGTGACGGAATAGATCCTGCTGACCACTCGCATCCAGTTTCTGGGCATCTTCCAATACCCAACCCTGGGTAGGGGCGGGCAAGAGCATCTCTGCCAGAGGTAACGGGCTAAAACCGGCACTGACCATGCACTGACTTAGAAATGATTTGCCACAACCGGTAGGACCCCAGATCACGAACAGATTGCCCGGATACGCCTGAAGCGGCTGATTCAGCCAGTTTTCCAGGGCAGCCAGCAGCTCGACGTTACCCCCTGGCAAAAAATGGTTCAGGGAGGGCGTCTGGTCGGGCAGAAGGTCGAGTATCAGTTGTTGCATGGTCACCTGCATCGTCAGGCAGGTTGTATCCTCATCGGTTACAATTCGCGGTATCAATACGCCCGCGTTGGTCAGAAGCCGCCATTTTACACGGCATTCAGCCCCAGACGTTGCACTCTTACCGCCATCTTGATTTAAGGATCGCCCATGTTTTGCCCGCTTAATCACGCTCGCCAATTGTTTGCTGCTCATGATGCCAAGGCCGGTGGTGGCCTCTCTTATCGTGATGCCGGCGTGGACATGGAAGCCGGTGACGAATTGGTCGAGCGCATCAAGCCTATGGCTAAGCGCACTATGCGTGAAGGCGTTATGGCCGGTATTGGTGGTTTTGGCGCCATGTTCGAGATTTCCAAGAAATACAAAGAACCCGTGCTGGTATCTGGTACCGATGGCGTGGGCACCAAGCTGCGTCTGGCCTTCGCCTGGAACCGTCATGACACCATCGGCCAGGATCTGGTTGCCATGAGCGTTAACGACATTCTGGTGCAGGGTGCTGAACCACTGTTCTTCCTCGATTACTTTGCCTGCGGCAAGCTGGATGTGGATACCGCAGCAGCCGTAGTGGGTGGCATCGCCAAGGGTTGTGAACTGGCCGGTGCTGCACTGATCGGTGGTGAAACCGCCGAAATGCCGGATATGTACCCGGCGGGTGAATACGATCTGGCCGGTTTCGCGGTTGGCGCGGTCGAGAAGTCACAAATCATCGATGGTAAGAACATCAAGGCCGGCGACGTCGTCCTGGGTCTGGCTTCCAGCGGTGCGCATTCGAATGGTTACTCGTTGATCCGCAAGATCATCGAGCGTAGTGGTGCCAAGCCAACCGATCTGCTCGACGAACAATCACTGGGTGATCTGGTTATGGCCCCAACCCGTATCTACGTGAAGTCGGTGCTGGCCGCTTTCCAGGCAGTGCCTGGTGCATTGAAGGGTCTGGCGCACATCACCGGCGGCGGCATCACTGAAAACGTGCCCCGCATTCTGCAAGCCGGCCTAACCGCCGAGATTCAACGTCATAGCTGGGAGCGCCCCGTGCTGTTCAACTGGCTGCAAGAAGCCGGTGGCGTGGCAGACGACGAAATGCACCGCGTGTTCAACTGCGGTATCGGCATGGTCATCGTGGTTGCCCCTGAAAACGCGGATGCAGTTAGCAAAGTGCTCGCCGAGCATGGCGAGCAGGTCAGCCGTATTGGTACCATCCGTGCCAGCCAACCGGGTGAAGCACCCACCGTTGTGGTTTAAGCCTGTAGAAACTGAGCAACGCGCCGACCCACCAGGTCGGCGTTGTTGTTTTGAAGACAGTCAAAAGCTTCGCAGTCGATGGTGTTGGTAAGCCAGGTGATCTGGCGCTTGGCCAGTTGGCGCGTGGCGTAGATGCCGCGCTCTTCCAGTTCTTTGGCGGGGAGCTTGCCTTCCAACATCTCCCATGCCTGACGGTAACCGACGCAACGCATCGAAGGCAGATCTGCGCTCAGTTGGTATTTAGCGCGCAGGGCTTTCACTTCTTCAACAAAGCCTTGTTGCAGCATCAGCTTGAAGCGCAGGGCGATACGGTCGTGCAGCCAGGCGCGATTGCTCGGCAGTAGCGCTAACGATAGAAAGCGATAGGGTGGTGCGGCGTGTTGCTGTTGTTCGGCATACAGATCAGAGGCCGGGCGACCGCTGATGAGGCATATTTCCAGGGCGCGTTGAATGCGTTGGGAATCGTTGGGAGCGAGTCGCGCAGCGGTGACTGGATCGAGTTTGGCCAGTTCCTGATGAATCGCCGGCCAGCCCTGTTGTTTGGCGCGCACGTCAATGTCTGCACGAAGTTCCGGGTTGGCTTGGGGTAGATCGGAGAGGCCTTCGAGCAGGGCTTTCACGTAAAGCATGG
>JBPCSW010000087.1:0-5115 GCA_051006675.1 Fluviibacter sp. | reverse complement strand
CCTGTAGGCCCTGTTGGCCCCGTTTGGCCTTGGTTTCCAGTCGGGCCTGTTGGGCCAATTCCACCTGTTGGGCCGACAATACCTTGCGATCCAGTTGGGCCCGTAGGCCCTGCAACTGTTGATGCTGCACCTGTTGGGCCTGTCGCACCGGTTGGCCCCGTAGGCCCGATTTCCCCCGTTGGGCCGGTTGGGCCAATTTCACCTTGTGGGCCTGTGGGGCCGGTTGGGCCTACACCTTGCAAATTAGCGATGTATTGTGTTGTTGCGCGGCGCGATACGCCAGCCTGCACAATTTCAAGCTCTTCCGAACCGTTAAGGGAAGTCGCTACCGGCAGATTCGGAATTTGCACATTGCTCATGTAAGCGGCCCAGTCTTTGGAACTTCGTTTGTATCATAAGGCAGGCCCGGAGACGAGTTGCCCGGAGCATTTGGATCAGTGCCCGGTTCTTGATTCAAGCCGCCGCTTGGCTCACCAGTTTGCTGCGTAACACGGTTATTATCATCTTGTGTGATACGCCGTGTCTGGCCCGGAACAGGGATGCCCGTGGCAGCATTCACAGTATCCTGTCCAGAAGTCGTGCGGTAATTGGTTTCTGCATCAACAGTTGATTCAAAGCGCGGGTTCATAATCGGCACTGGATCAGCCGGAATCACAATTGCACGAAGCTGGTTTTGAGGCTCATCATTGCAGGAACGGCATACCAAAATGCGCTTATTGATCAAGCTGGCACCAGCCCAATCAAACTGCCATGATAGATCAACGTGGTTGTACCAGATGCCGCAACGATCACAGACGGCAAAAGCGCGCGGGTTCTTGCTGCTGGTTCTAGCCCTACCGGACTGAGAGGCATATGCCATTGATTACCTCAGTTCCGCCAATAACCGCTAACCATCGGTGAAATATACATTGGCGCATATTCTGTGTCTTGCGCCGCTGCAATACCGTATGCCTCATCAGAAATCTGCTTCAAGCCAGCAGCCATTTGAGGTGCCCAAATCATTGCTAAACGCGCCGCAAGGCCCGTCGCAAAAGCTTCCATCCAGCGATACGGGATATCGACAGTCTGGCCATCCGTCAAAGCTGCATCCTGCAACTGACGCACACGATAATACTTCAACGTGGTTGGGCCCTGAGACGTATTCGGAACAGGCCAAATCGTCACGGTTGGGCTCAACAACCTGTCGAACCAATAGACAGTAGGGAAGCCCTGCTGCTCTTTATTGGGGTACGATGCATACTCTGTGCGGCTGATCGGCATGATAATACGATCAGTATTAGCGCCCGCGCCAGCATTAACAATGTATGCATCCAAGATCATCACAGTGTTGGGATCGACGGAATACGTCGATTGCCCAGTTACCAATGGCGTCTCAATCAGATCAACAGCCCAAAGATTGACGCCTTGGTTGCTCCACCGCGACAAAAGCAGGTTTGTGGCGATACGAGCGGACTCATAGTGCTCCTGCACAAGCGATGTGTTCCGCAATCCGCACAGATTGTACGCATACAGAACAAGCTCACCAAGCGAAGGATTGAACGTATAAGTGCCGCTCGTCGTCATTAGAACGCGCCTTGCGAGAACTGCGTAAACGTCGCACGAACCGAACCGCTACCGCTATTCAAGAGAATGCGGGCATATGTCGGCATAATCTGCGTGTTTGACTGGCGCGCCACCGTCTGGCCAACCAGATTGGTGTCGTTGCTGGAGAACCAAGTAATAGAAGGCACAGCAACTGGATCGGTTGGCGAATTAGGATCATCCAGCGTGGACTGGATCGTGTAATTCACGGTGCCAGAGACATCGGCCTGAATGGACAACATATTCTGCGTCCAATCATCAAACCGAACCCAATCTGAGCCAGCAACAGCAGATGTACCAACAATGATAGCGCCAGCCGCAGCCGCACTGATCGAAATGCTGGTGACTGTTTTAAAGTCCTGCACTGTCGAAGATGTGCCGGTACTTGCGCCAGCAACGTCTTCCGAAATCGGATTACCATAACGATCAGTACCTGTGATCGTCAGGGTTTTACCAGCATCTGCGCCTGCGAACGTGAAAAGAACGCGGCGGGCTTCATCAAGCGTTGCTGCGCTCCATGTTCCCACTTCAACGTCATCCGCCGTAGCTGCGCTGGAGGAAATCGACAGGATCTGAGAATACTGCTTTGTCGAAACGACAGAACCGGCATTTGGGCCAGCAAGCACTTCAGTCACACCAATACCGCCCAAAGCGATGCCGGAAATCGTGAAATCAACGCCGGTTTCATCATCAACAGCAGTGATGACAACGTATTGATTCCCTGCCAGATAGACGGTGCTGTCTGTCAAAACCAAATCTTCAGCACCTGCCAAAGTCTGTGCCGCAGCGATGTTGTCGGGCGCAAAATCCGTCAAAGCGCCGTCCAAAATCAAAGCGCCTGCACCGGCAGGTGTCTGCGATTCAGCAATCCCGTTATCGTCTGCCGCAGCTAACGGGCCAACCGAAATGACTACTGGCCTCATTTCTTCTCTCCTTTTGTCCGCGCCACGGCGGCATTATCAACCAAATTAGGATAAGGACGCCCAGCCGCTCTGGCCCGCGCCTTTGCCTGCTGCACCTGTTTTTTATCCAGATGCTTCTTTTCATGCTCTTGTGGAGCGTCTGATTCCCAGAAAGGCTTTGTCATCAGCACTTCACATCCCATTTCTTCAAAGCCAAATTGATCCGGCTATTAGGATCATGTTTTGTCTTTGGAGAAGTTAATTTCTCTTTCATGCCACACATACGGCTACGAAAGTTTTCGCGGCGTTGCGCGTCAGCAGGACTTTTATCAGCCTGCTCTTTGCTTACCGGAGGCTTCAAATTATGGCCTTCAGCCTTTGCTGATGCACGGCCCTTTGCATTGAGCCCACCTTCAGGGTTCTTCCCTTCTGATCGCTGCCATGCAGGGGTGCGAGCCATAACGTCCTCCAGAACCGCTAAATTATAGCAAACTTATTAGAAATTCATAGCATAACGGGGGCACGATGGCCCCCGTTACTTATTCTCTGTATGGAGTGCTCATTAGCCCTTTGGCGACTGAGCAGCATCCCACTGAGCGATTGCCATCTTGCCAGTGCCGGTAGCGCGGCCACCGTCTTTGCGAGCGGGGCGATCACCGCGCTTCATGGCCTTTTTGCCTTCCATGGCAACATGCTTCAGGCCACCGCCGCGCTTTTTCTTAGCACGAGCAGCCTTCACAACTTCCGAGCCAGCGCCGGTATACACATCCGTTGGGGCGGCGTCAGAAACCATGACACCCTTCTGGATCATGTTGCTGGAACCCTTAGAACGTCCCTTCATAACTAATCTCCTATCAGGGCGTATTAGGCAGTAAGATCTTCAGCCTGAACATAGCTGACGGTGATAACACCGACACCCGTGCCCGTATTGGCCGAAAGTGCGTAAATCAGAACATCGGATGCGCCGACATCAATCCAGTTGCCAGTGCGGGTAGCGTCTGTGCCGGGTGTCAGGTTTGCAAGCCCAACATTCGTCAGATCGCCACCGGAAACCAGTTCCGTAGACGTTGCCGATGTACCAATGCTGATTGTCTTAGCGACACCGCTCCAACCAGCAGTCGCCAGAACGTCGATAGCGACGATATGGCTGTTGGCCGGGATGCAGATGCCTGTAGTAGCCGCTGTAGCGGTGCCAGCCTGCGTGATAGCAGCCGACTGAGCCAAAACGACAGTACCGACATTCTTAACGGAACCGGCTGTTGAGCCAGTCGTATCAAGAACATCACCTGCCTTAATCGGCCCGGTAAATGTAGTCGTACCCATATGGGCCTCCTGCACGATACGATCATACTGTCTGTGCAGAGTCAGCCGGGGCTGTCAGTATGATCGGGTTACCCCGGATAAAGAAGGGCGGGTTTTAGCCCGCCCCTCCAGAGACTTACGATGTCGGGAACGAGCCGTAAATCGAACGCCAGTTGAAGTAGCCGAACGAATAGCGGGTGTAGCCCTTCACGAGGAGGTTATCCGTTGTGAAGTCGACCTGCATATCCATTTCGAACGGTGTGCGTTCCATGTACGCAAGGCCGTCTATGTTCGTGAGCAAGAACCATGCATACTGGCTGGTGAGGAAGTCGTTCACCATGTAGCCTTCTGGCAGGCCGCCGCCTGTGAACATGATCGCATTCACATCGTTGTCAGCAGTACCCGGACGGAGTTCCGTCTTCGTCAGACGGATAGCAACCGGTTCGAGCTGCGGAGGAACGATGAGCTTGCGCGCACGGGCGAAAACCTTCAGGCCAGCCTGATCCTTGAAGTTAGAACGGATGGCGATCATGCCGTTGAGGAGTGTCGATTCGTTAAGATCGACGTCCACTGTCGGCTTGTTCGCAACCGTGCCACCATCAATCGGGTGATCGGTAGCGCAGAGTGCCTTACCGTCACCGCCAACAGCCGCATTGTAGGTTGTCGCAGTGTTAAGCACGTTCGCGCCGTAGATTTCACGGGTCTGATTGAACGATTCAATCAGGCCGAGGTTCGACGGCATGAACTGTGTCTTGTAGAGGTTGTCGTCGATAGCCTTACGAGTGATCGCGTAACCGAGAGCAATTTCAGTGTGCTCTTGGTTGTAGATAAAACGCTCACCTGCGCCGTTATCAAAAGCGGTCTGACCGCCTTCGGTCTTCAACTGGGCAAGACCCAAGAAGCGCATTTCCGCAGTGCGCTCAAGCGCCATTTTGGAATCATGCTTCGTAAAGATCTTGTCGTATTGAGATGGGATCATCTCATACTTGCCTTCAACCCCACGGAGGCCGGGGAGCAGAAGGTCTTTAATGGCAGAAAGATTAACAGCCATAGTTCCTTACTCCTTCTTAGACGCCCGTAAGCTGTTTGGTGCTGACGTTGTTGAATGCAACAATCGCCTGCGCGTAAGCGCCAGAAGCAGTTCCGTTAACGCCTGGAGGCGCTGAAAGAAGTGCAACAACGCGGAACGGCAGAGAAGAATCCGTGCCAGCAGCAACAGTCTGGGTGTTGATATAGGCGCCAGAAATACCGCTTGAGGTGCTTCCCGTGCCAATGTTAAACCCGACATTGTTGTTTACGTCATTTTGTGTCAGGCCAGTTGAGCCAGACC